>QHZC01000314.1 GCA_003224515.1 Acidobacteriota bacterium | reverse complement strand
CGATCCAATAGAGGGTATGTAACGGCATTCCCGTCGCCCCAAGTCCCTATCGCACGACGAAAACCGATGCAATGGGATTCCGTCCGTCACGCATGAATCTTGATTTACACAGGCTGCCTTTTCGGCTCGGATGCCACCCTGGTTTGATTGGTTGCCGCCGGCCAGACCTGGATTCCCAAATCGGCGTCAATCCGTTCTCTAAACCCTATCACTAATTTCTGATTTATTGATGAAGATTTGGCGAGCCAGGTTCTTAACCCGCCGCGACCAGCGCAACCCCGGCGCAAACCAGTACGACACCCGCCCACCGCGCGGCGCTCACCTGTTCGCCCAAGATGTACTTGGCGCCGAGTGTGCCGACAACATAGCTGAGCGCCGATGCCGGAATCACCAGGCTGATGGGCTTCCAGGAAAGCAATACCAGCAACGCATAGAATGACAGCGCCATCAGCGGTACGCCCGCCCAGAACCAGCCATTGAGCACTGCCCGCCCCAGGAACTGAAGCAACGCCCGCGGCCGCAACCGCGCCGGCTCACCAGTCGCCTTCATTCCGCGCGTGATGGCAATTTCGCCTCCGGTGCTGCCAAGAATCAGGACGGCAAGTGCAAGAATGACGCGCATCAAGCCACGGCCTCACTGGCCATCGCGGTTGTCCGTGGTTTCGTCTGCCCCACCAAGAGCACGCCTACACAGATCAAGACAACACCCACCCAGCGCCGCGGGGACACCGACTCGTGCAAAAAAACAACCGCCAACAACGTGAGTAAAGCATATCCAAATGCCCCCGCGGGCATGACATAGCTATAGTCCGCCCAGCTCAGCACCGTCATGTAACTCACCATGAAGCCGGTCAGAAAGAATATCCCAACCCAGATAGTCCCGTTCGTCACCGTCAGGCGGAACGCCTCGGAGAGTCCCGAAGCCGTCAGTTGGACCGCGCCGATCTCGGACATTCCGCGCTTCAGCATCAGGTCTCCGGCATTGGCGCACACCACCATTGCCAAGACCATCGCCAGCGTCTTGATCCGCAGTCTTCTTTCGCTTGCCATTTTGCGGGGGTTAGTCGTTTCCGGAGGCAGAGGGCGTGCCGGGGACGGAGACCATGGGTTTGTCGAAATCCCCGCCCTTCTGCACCCACTTCAGACGCTCGGCGCGTAGCTTCAGGAATTCCGTCGCTTCGGCGTACAGGCGCTTCCGCTCATGGCTATCCCACAACGCTTCCTTCACGATGCGCCATACAACCTTCGGTCGGAAGTAATATTCATCATAGAAGCGGTTGACGCCCGCCATCATCTCGGCCTTCGAGAGGTGCGGGTACTCGATGTGCGG
This sequence comes from Acidobacteriota bacterium, assembly GCA_003224515.1. GTDB lineage: Bacteria > Acidobacteriota > Terriglobia > Acidiferrales > UBA7541 > Acidiferrum. Next base: position 5,257 of record QHZC01000314.1, on the reverse strand, counting down.
TAATTGATGGCCGCCGGAATCAGCCAAAGCTTCGACTTTCAGGAAGCCTTGCTGCGCCATGGTGTCATGCAATTCCGTTCCCGGCATGGCATGCGCCAGCGAAACCTGGATGGTTTCGCAATCCAATTCCTTCGCGAAGTCGATGGTCTTTTCTATCGTCTCTTTGGTCTCGCCGGGCAGACCGATGATGAAGTCGCCGTGTACCTTGATTCCGACTTTGCGGCAGTTCTTCATGAAGGCGCGTCCCATTTCAACCGTTGCGCCCTTCTTGATGTTCTTTAGGATCTGAGCGTCGCCGGATTCGAAGCCCACGATAAAGAGCCGCGCTCCGCCGTCCGCCATCGCTTTTACGGTGTCGTAGTCGCTGTGCACACGCGCCGTCGAAGACCACTGAAACTTCAGCGGTTTGAACTTGGCGCAAAGATCTAGCACGCGGTCTTTGCGGATGTTGAAGGTGTCGTCGTCGAAGAAAATCTCTTTCATCTGTGGGAAGTATTCGAGTGTTTGTTTCACTTCCCGCGCCACGTTTTCCGTCGAACGCGTCCTCCAGGCATGCCCCGAAATCGTTTGTGGCCACATGCAGAACGTGCAAAGCGCCGGGCATCCCCGCGTGGTGTAGAACGACACATAGGGGTGCAGCAGGAACGGCACGTTGTAACGTTCGATTTGCAGGTCGCGCTTGTAAATGTCCGATGCGAAGGGCAGCGCGTCAAGCTCTTCGGTGTGCAACTGCGGCCGCTCCGCATTGTGCACAATCTTTCCGTCTTTGCGGTAGCTGACGCCGAGAATCTCGCCGAGCGGCTTCCCGTGCGCGTATTCCACGACCGAGTGATCAAACTCCCCGCGCGTGACAAAATCGATGTCCGCGCTAGCATTCAGCGTCTCATCGGGCTTGATGTGTCCGTGTGGACCGACGAAAGCAATCTTCATCGCCGGATTGGCTTCCTTGATTTTCCGGATGAGCTTGACGTCGCTCGCCAAACCGACTGTGGAGGTGAAGAGGATCAGGAATTCGTAGTCTTTACAGATCTGGATGGTCTGTTGCCAGTTGACTTTGTGAGGAGATGCATCCAGCAGCCTGCTGCCGGGGATCATTCCCGCAGGGTAGGTCAGCCAAACCGGGTACCAGTACGACTCAATCTCGCGCGTTGCAGGCCATCGCGAGCTCGCACCGCCGTCGAAATTTTCAAAACTCGGCGGATTCAAAAGCAATGTCTTCATTGCATCCGGCATTCTTCACCCTCAGCCTTCGCTTTACAAACTTGGCCGTGTCAAATCACTGAGTTCTCTGTCTGGCCCACAGTGTGGAAGGTCCGCGCGCGCACGCGGAGCCTTGGCTCCCCCCAATCACTAGATAGTAGTTTACCTGATTTCGTTGTGGCCCCTCAATCCTTTCCGTCCGCGCGTCTTATCTTGCACCGAAAGGCTAAATACCGCATTAAGCGGGGTTTCTGGCTTCCGTGGCTTGAGGGGCGCCTAAACCAGTGAGCGGCGGTTATTCCAGATAGTTTGGGATGCCGGCTCCAGTTCCTGTTTTTATTGCACCGGCAGGATTTCATCCGAGGCGTCAGTCGTGAAGGATAACATTGAGCAGCGAACTGTTCACTGTTAGCCCGCCGTTGTAATGAATGAATCCCATCTTCCGGAACTTGTTCATGAAGAAACTGACACGCCCGCGCGTGGTCCCGATCATTTCCGCCAGCGTCTCCTGGCTGATCCGTGGCACCAGCGAGGAGCAACAATGCCCGCGCCAGGCGTTTTTCGCTCGAGTTGAAAAGTTGATCCACCAGATCCTCTTCAAACCGCGTGTTGCGAGCCAATACGTAGGCGAGGAAGTAGTGTGCGAAGGTGGGTTGGTCACGCAGGAGTTTGACAATTTGCTTCTTCAGGACGGGGATGAGGGTTATCGGTTCGAGCGACGTGGCCGACGACATTCTAACGGATTGGCCATTCAGACAACTTTCTCCTAGAAAATCGCCGGGCCCGAGGATCCCGATCACAGCTTCGGTTCCGCGCCTGGACACGACTGTGATCTTCACTCTTCCACGTAGAAGATAATAAACCTTGTCGGCGCGGTCTCCCTGAGAATAGATTACCCGGCTTTCCTTATACTCGACGGGCTTCGCGGGTGGTGTCGCCTTTCGAAGATACGGCTCTAAATTAACCGGCAGTTTGGTGTGCTCAGTCAAGTTGCTAACTCCCCTAGAAGGCCTCTGGCCAGGCCCGGGTTAGCGCTATTCTAACCCCGGAATCCTGTCTGCCGCCGCAAAAAAAAACGGAACTCCCGCCCGCGGGAAGCGCGGGTGGGTAAGCGGTGGGGTCTACCCTCTTACATGACCCAGTTTGCGGTATCAGCTTTTCAAAACGGCTTGTGCGGCATGGGAGAGCTCTTCCCATATTTTGTCGACCCAATCGAGGTGCTCTGGCTTCATGAGCACGGAGCGCAGGCAGGTGATGGTCCGACGGTCGCGCTTCACCGCTCTCAGATTCTCCTCCCAAAAAAGAATCGGCAGTTCCGCTACCGCCAGGTGCAAACCTCGCTTGGCCGCAGCTTCGAATATCTTCCGGCTTAAAACGGAAGCCTCGCTGACGCTCGCAGCTCTCGGCGCGAACACCACAATGTCCAATTCCGGCGCGAAGGCCGTCTGAAAACGCACGTCCGCGCGCAGCTTGTCGAAAAGCGCCAGCGTTGCCTTCCTTCCCCGTTCCAACCCGCGCGCAAATTCGCCGCCCTTTTCGAGCGGCAGCAATCTCTCGGTGGCCCACAAGGCCGCTGCGGCCGCCCCCGGACGGGAGCACTCCAGGCTAATTTCGCCCAAGTGCAGCTCCGCGGAGCTGAAATAGGTGTAGGGCGAATCGTGCTTATACAATCGGCCGACTTCGGGGTCGCGAAAGAGCACGCAGCCGCACCCGTAGGGTTGCAATCCGTGCTTGTGCGGATCGATCACGATCGAGTCCGCTTCTCCGACCTGCCGAAGAGCTCGCCCTGCTGCTTCCCCAAGGTTCTCTGCCAGCACGAAATATCCACCGTACGCCGCATCGGCATGAATCCTGAATCCATGCTTTCGGCGGAGGACGAGAATCTCTGGCAGTGGATCAACCGAGCCTGTTGCCGTCGTGCCCATGGTCGCGACGACAGTCCCTACGTCGCCGCGCTCCACCCGCTTCGCCAGCGCATTCGCGTCCATCTGGCCGCGCGCCTCGCACGATACCGTTTCGAATGGCAATTGCAGAACACCGCTGATCCGCCGGTGCGTATAGTGGGCCTGTTCGCTGGCGAGAATTTTCTTCCCCGGTTGCAATTGGCCGGCCACCCACAAGGCCTCGAGATTCGCCATCGTTCCGCCACCGCACAAGTGGCCAAGAAAATTCTTCCAACCGTACATGCCGGCGATCTCTGCGACGGCTTCTTTTTCCATCACCGAGGTGGCCCGCCCGCCGTCCAGCGCGTGATTATTCGGATTGATCCACATGGCCAGCGCATACGCCAGCCGGGCCACCGGGTGCGGCGGCTTCAGCATCTGTCCCGCGTACAACGGATGAAAATACGGATAGTTGTCTTGCAGCCGCTCGGCCGTGGCCTCGAGCACTTCCGCAAGACGTGCCATCCCCGGCGATTGATTTTGAAAAGCAGGCAGACTTGCGAATCCGTTATCGAGCTTTCTCGCCACTTCCGAGAATACGCTCAGGCTCTCCCGATCGAGCATCACCAGTCACCGGCCTGCCCCGACCTTGTCGGGGTCACGAATCACCAGTCACTTCTTCACTGCCATACCTTATCCAATTGCCCCGCGGTCTTCAGCAATTCCAACTGTGCCTGCTGTTTCTGGAAGTTTGCATCCAGATAGGCCATCCACTTTTCGTTCTCTTCGAGCCTAGCCTTCTCAACTTCCCGGAGATTCAACTTCCCTTCGGCAAACTGCGATTGAAACACCGCCACATTTTGCTGCGCGAGCTGCAGTTCCAGCCGCGCCACCTCTTTCGCCGCATCCCTCTCGCGCACGCGCCGCGTCTTTTGCCGGACATCCGCGGTCAACTCGGTTTTCTTGTTCGTCAAGTTGACCTTGGCCGCCTCCAGGTTTATCTCTGCCATCCCTATCGCTGCTTTGGTCTGCGCGCTGAAGATGGGCACGTGCATGTCGATCCCCGCGTTGAAATTGTTGCGCTGAAACGTCGTGAAAAACTGCGTGTAATTGTTGAACCTAGCCAGCACGCTGTACACGCTGACGAGTTCCAGCGTCGGGAAATAGCCTCGCTTTTCACCCTTCAGCCGAAACTCTTTCGCGCGAACGTCGGACGCCGCAAGTTGCAAGCCGGCATTGTGCGTCATCGCCATGGCCACAAGGTTGTCCCCCGCCTGCTCGGCTTCCCCCGGCAACTCCTCGGGCGTGACCTCTATGGGCTGCGCCTCCCTAATCCCGAGTTGGTATCTCAGAAAAACTTCCAGCTCATCCTCCCGGCCCTCGAGTTGCAAAGCTCGCTGGATGACCTGCGCCTTGCTGAGCTGGGCCTTCGTCACTTCCACCGGCAGTTCGTATCCTTCCCCTTGCCGCTCCTTGGTCACTTCGAGAATCTTCTCCGTGCTTTCCTGCTCCTTGCGCAAGAGTTCAAGGGAATGCCGCACCTTCCCCAGTTCCAGATAGGCCATCGCCGTTCGCGTGATAACGCTGTTCCTGGCATCCTCGAGCACAATCTTCTGCGCTTTGGACTGCTCCTCGGTTTCTTTGGCCTGGCCACGGAGCGGCTCGTTGAAAAGCTGTTCCGTGTACGACACGTTGAAGATCGATGGTGCTCGTCCGCCCGGCGTTTCCGGTATGCCGTAGGTATACCCCGCGCCGGAGCCGGCATAAAGATTGGGCATGAACTGCGCCTTGGTAATTTGCGCGGCGCGATCCGCCACGCTCGCTTGAATCTTAGCTACTTGAATCTCTTTGCTGTTCTCGAGTGCCAGTTCAATCGCGCGTTTTAGCGTCAGCGCCACCGGCGTCCCATCCTTCGACGCTTCCCCTGCCGCGGGCTGACTCGCTTTCCGAGGCTCTTGCGCACCCACAGCGCCGCAGCAGAGCATCAGCAAAACAGTCATCCCCGTAAAACGGCCTAGCAATTGCATTTTCATGCTCCTTCATCGCCGCTCAATTTCCACCGACTCGCCTCAACAGGAATTCACAGAGTTTCAATCACCGCAGTTTCGGGCTCTCTCCCGAAAAATAAAAAAGGGCCGCCAATCGCCGCCCCCCGGGAGTCGCTCTCCAAGCCT
>QHZC01000326.1 GCA_003224515.1 Acidobacteriota bacterium | reverse complement strand
CTCATTCGCCTTCCACTTGTGCGCTTCGGCACGACCCACGATCAGCATCCCGGCGGGCATCTGCGTCTCTTTGTCCATGATCGTCACGCCCAGCGCAGTGTCCAGCCCCAAGTCGCTAAGAATCGATCCTTCCGAGGCTTGCACCACGAGTCCGCCGAGTTCATCCGGCTCGGCCCTTTCAATGTGCGCGAGTAGCAGGACCACCTGTGCGCCGGGTGCGGGCTTCACCTCATGCGCGCAATATTCCGCGGCCATTTCCGGCGGCCGCCCCGGTGGGCCCACGACGGCCAGCGCGCGCGTCACACGAAGATAGGTGCCGACCTCGTTGACCGCCGTGTTGAGCATGGCCCGCGGGGTCTGCTGGCGAAATATCTTTTGATTGACCTCGGAAATCTTTGAAAGATCGCGCAGCGTCTCAACCGAATAGACTCCGGACTTCATGGTGATGGGCGTGGGCGCCTCGGCAACCGGAGCAACAGGAGCAAGCGGCGTCGCGGGTATGGCTGGCGCTGGCTGCACAGCAACGGGCTCGGTCTTCGGTTTGGGCGCTCCTTGGGGCCACCAGTTTGCCATTTGGTAGAGATTGGCCAGCCGCGCGCTCCGCTCTTCTTCCCCGGGGAACATCGCCGCAATTCGTTGCAGACGCTCCAGAGCCTTGTTGTGCAGGGAGTACTGCAAAAAAATCTCCGTTTGTACGATCAGATCTTCCAGCGCCTGTAACTGCCGGCCTTCTTCGCTGCCCGGAGAAGGAGGCGTGGAAGCCTGCCCCGCAGGAGTCTGCGGCGAAGCATGACCCGGCATGGGGGTGCTCGATTTCATCAGTCGGCTTGCGATCTGTTTCAGGTGGGTGTCATCCACTCGGCCGCGCAGCAGTTCCATCCGCTCTTGATTGCGATGGTCGTATGCATCGATGTCTATGAGCCGCTCGAGAGACTCCGCAGCCTTAACGACATTCCCGGAGGACAGGTACAGGTCGAAAAGCCTGATCAGCACTTCGAAATACTGTGATTCGCGATTCAATTCGTTGTGGATGGAAGCCCAGAATTCAAGAATGGCTTGAGAATGGGGGTACTTGGCCCCCGCGCCGTCCATCAGCACCGCGAAATCGTTTTGCCGTTTGTCGGCAAACATCCGCCGCTTGAGCGTCAGGAGGATCTCCACGGCCTTCTGGTCCTGGCTCGCGGCGACGTAACGCTCCGCGAGGTCGAACAGCTGGGTCATTCCTTCATGCTTTTCGTGGAGAAGCCGTTCGAGCAACTCGCGCGCGCGCTCGAGATTTCCCGATCGCATGAGCGCGTCGCTAAAAGCGGCCACGAACGTCGCGTCAGTTTCGGATGAGGCAAACGGTTCCAGCAAGGCTGCCGCGCGGACGGCATTGCCAGCCTGCAGGTTTGCTTGGGCATATAGAAGTCCCACGCTTCGTTCTTGCGGCGCGAGTTTGTACGCACGGCCAAGAAGATGAAGCGCATCGGTCGAGGCGCCGCTCGCCGAAGCAAGCTGCCCGGCCCGCAGGAAGGCTCGTGCGGCAAGAGCAGTCTTGCCCATGCGTTCGGCCGCTTCCGCAAGACGAAGCTGGCGAGCAAGATTCTCAGGATCCAGCTGGGCAATCCGCTCGCTGCAGAAGAGCGCGTCTTCATCGCGACCGGCCGCCGTGAATAGCTCCGCGGCTTTTGTGTACTGCTCGATGGCTTCGTCGGGATGATTTTGTTTTTGCTGCAGAAAGGCGTATCGAGCAATGCGCTCGGGCAGCTGTTGGCTGTTACCCACGCGCAGAAATCGGTTGTAGATGGCAAGAGCTTTGGTTTCGTCCTTGGGCTCGACGAGGAGATCAAAGAGAAGTCCGTAGTAAACCGCCGCGCGATCCGGCTGATCCATCCGCGCGTAGAGATCGCCGAGCGCCTGTGTGGCTTCCTGATGGTGCGGCATCTCGTCGAGCACGGCGAGATAGGCCTCGATGGCGTCCTCGACGCGGTTCTTCTCGAGGAAGCGCTTGGCGCGATCCAGATGCTTGCTTACGTCTGCGGCCATCCGTTCAGGTTGCCTTTGCGGTGACTGAAAGCTGTCAATCCGACGCCAAACTGGCGCCAAACAATGTTCAAATAGCCGACGATTCCAGGCTGCACGCTGCGTCCGGCGCGAACTGCCCTGATTAACTATATACCCCCATCGGGAAGGGGCAAAACAGCCGAAATCCACTGATGCGGTATGCGTCACCGGAATCCAATCCGCCCGAATCCGTCGCACCGGCCTCGGGATAGCTCGGTGGTACAATTTGCCGGCACCATGACGACCACCAGGCCCACTTCTCACTACGCGCTCGGCAGCACCGACGCGGAACACGAGCGCCTCATCCGGCAAGCCGCGCTTCTCGCTCCGTTCACCGAACGGTTCTTCCGCGGCGCCGGCATCGGCACCGGCCAGCGTGTCCTGGATATCGGGTCCGGCGTTGGAGACGTGGCCATGCTCGCGGCCAAGCTGGTCGGTCCTTCTGGTGAAGTCGTCGGCGTAGAGCGCGACGCGCGCTCCATCGCCCGGGCCAGGGCTCGCGTGGCCGTGGCCGAGCTGCACAATGTGACCTTCACGCAATCCGATGTCTCTCAAATCCCGAGTAGCAAACCCTTCGACGCCGTCGTGGGTCGTTTCATCTTGATGTTTCTCCCCGATCCCCTTGCTGTCCTGCGCTCCTTGTCTCAATTGCTTCGTCCCGGCGGAGTGGTTGCTTTCCACGAGCTGTCTTGGGCGCCTTTCCTTTTGCTTGCGGCACCCCTGCCGCTCTGGTCAGCGGCCACTTCCGTGATCCACGAGACCTTTAGGCGTTCCGGTGCCAACACGGAGATGGGCTTCGCTCTTTACCAGATTTTCCAGCAGGCGGGGCTGCCTGCGCCAACCATGACTCTGGAGATGCCGCTCGGGAACGATCCAGAATTCATACGTTGGGTCCCCGACGTTCTTGGCAGTTTGCTGCCGCTAGTTCAGCGGTTCAATCTTGACCTCAAACCGCTCGGTGACCTCGACACTCTTCCAGAACGGATCCAAGCCGAGGTCTCCGCGGCAAACTCAGTTGTCACCTGGATGGCCCTCGTCGGCGCCTGGTCCCGCAAACCGGAATCCAGGCGTAGGACGTAAAACGTGATGGCCCCCACCGCTCACCCATTTTCCCGCGGGTTACCGCGCAGTCTTCTTGGAAGCAGCAACATGAGCGTCGCCGACGCGAACAACGAAACACCTGCAACCGCCAGGCCGCCATACAAGCTGCCGGTCTTCTGGCTGATCCAACCTGTCGCGTAGGGTCCGGCAAATCCCCCAAGATTCGCAAGCGAACTCACCAAGGCAATTCCGGAGGCCGCCGCAAATCCCGTTAGGAAGTCGCCCGGGAGCGAATAGAAAGGGCCATACACGCTATAGATGCCAAGTGCGGCGAAGGACAGAAGCAGGATCATTGGGAAAATGGAATGAGTTGCACCCAGCGACGCCAGAGCGATTCCAGCAGCGATGGCGGGAATGGCCGCATGAAATCTTCGCTCTTGCTTGCGGTCGGAGCTCCGCGACACCATCACCATCACGGGCAGGCCCGCAAGATGCGGAATCATCACCAGCAGTCCGATCAAACTGTTGGAGTATCCGCTCGACAGCGATTTCACCAGCTTTGGCATCCAAAAGTTCATCGTGTACATGCCCGTATTCAAGGTGAAGCCGATCAATCCAAGATGCCAGATCCGCCTGTTCATCAGTGCCTGTAGTGCTGAGATCTTGTGGTTTGCCAGTTTCTCGCGTTCTTCGCTCGCCAGCCCCGCTTCAATCCAATCTTTTTCTTCCTGGCTAAGAAATTTAGCCTCTGCCGGCCGGCTGGGCAACAGAAAGTACGTGAGCACGCCGCCAACTACGGCTGGAATTCCCTCCAGAATCAGCAGCCACCGCCAGCTGCTGATGCTCAACCAGTGCACTTTGTCCAGGATGAAACCGGAAACCGGAGCACCCAGTATGCTGGTGACAGGTATGCCTGCCAGGAACAGCGCAATTGCCTGCGCCTGATCCCGTTGGCGAAACCAGTACGTCAGATACAACGCGATTCCAGGAAAATAACCGGCTTCCGCCAGTCCCAGCAAAAAACGCACCGCGTACAACTGCTGCACAGATTGCACCAGCCCGGTCAGCGTGGCCAGAATTCCCCAGGTAATCAGGATGCGCGCGATCCAGATCCGCGCCCCTAACCTGTGCAGCAGCAGGTTGCTGGGAATTTCAAACAGAAAGTACCCAAAAAAGAAAATTCCCGCTACCAATCCAAACTGCTGGCTGGTAATGGCCAGCTCCTTGTTCATCGTCAGCGCCGCAAATCCGATGTTGATGCGGTCCAGAAAGGAAATGATGTAGAGAAGAAAGACAAAGGGAATAATCCTGATCCGCACCTTGTGAATTGTCTTGGCTTCGAAGGGCACAGCAGCGGTAACTGTTTCGTTGGCCACAATCACCTCGGCGCGTGTCCGCCCCGATCGAAGGGTCTCCTCGTCCGGCGTCGCCGGCCGAAGATGCGTAAGGATTGCCGAGACTCTATGGCGGGAAAGTGCGCCCGTCAAGCAACTCCGGATTACCGCAACGAGCGATCCTCACTTGTCAGGTTCTACTCTCCGAATTTTTCTCTTCGCATGAGCGGGGTGGGCAAGCTGACGGGGCCATCGAATTGTGGCAAACTGAATGTTTATACGGCCCGGTTTTTTGCGCTGCGTGTGTTGCTCGTTCGAATGCAGCAGGCCCGCCGGGAAACCCAAGGCGAATCAAGCTCCTGCCGGTAACAGAGAAAACCGGTAAAAGAAAAAATGGACCCGAAGTTCATTCGAAACTTCTGCATCATCGCGCACATCGACCACGGCAAGTCTACGCTTGCGGACCGCCTGCTGGAAATGACCGGGGCGCTCACGCAGCGCGAGATGCACGAACAAGTGCTCGATTCGATGGACCTCGAGCGCGAACGCGGCATCACCATCAAAGCGAAAAGCATCCGTCTGCATTACAAAGCGAAAGATGGAAATACTTATCGATTAAATTTGATCGATACGCCCGGGCACGTGGATTTTTCGTATGAAGTTTCGCGCGCCCTCTCCGCTTGCGAAGGCGCACTGCTGGTGGTCGATGCGAGCCAGGGCGTGGAACGGTGGCAAATACATTTCTCGCATCGGGCCACAACCTCACGATTCTGCCGGTGATCAACAAAATAGATTTGCCCGCCGCGCAGCCGTATTTCGCAAAAGAACAAATCGAAAGCGTGCTCGCGATTCCCGCAGAGGACGCGCTGCTCATCAGCGCAAAAAGCGGACTCGGCGTGGAAGATGTTCTCGAAGCTATTGTTGCTCGCGTGCCGCCGCCCAAGGGCAGAGCGGAAAATCCGCTGCAGGCGCTGATTTTCGATTCGTGGTTCGACATTTACCGCGGCGCCGTCGTCCTCGTGCGCGTGATGGAAGGCCGCATCACGAATCACATGAAAATTCGCCTTGTCTACAGCAACGAGGTTTACGAAGTCGAGCAACTCGGCACGCTCACGCCGAAGCCCGTCGCGCTTGAAGAACTTGCAGCCGGCGACGTCGGTTTTGTCGTCGCCAACATCGAGCGCGTTGCCGAAGCGCGCCGCCCCGCACCAGTGCTGCCCGGATTTGAAGCCATCAAGCCGATGGTTTTCGCGGGGTTGTTTCCCGTGCTTGCCGATGACTACGAACCATTGCGCGACGCGCTCGGAAAATTGCAATTAAACGACGCGGCGTTTTTCTACGAGCCGGAAAATTCCGTCGCCCTCGGCTTCGGGTTTCGCTGCGGCTTCCTCGGGCTACTGCACATGGAAATCGTGCAAGAGCGGCTGGAGCGCGAATTCGGCCTGAACCTGATCACCACGGCCCCGAGCGTGCGCTACCGCATTACGCGCGTGACGGGCGAAGTCATCGAAGTCGACAGCCCGGCGAAATTTCCGAACCCCAGCGACATCCAAAAAATCGAAGAGCCGATCATCAAGGCTATGATCATCACCAACGAGGATTCCGTCGGCGGGATTCTGCAGCTGTGCCAGGAAAAGCGCGGCACACAGAAAAACTTTGAATATCTTTCACCAACACGCGTCATGCTCACTTACGAATTGCCGCTGAACGAGATCGTGCTTGATTTTTACGATCGTCTGAAATCCACTTCACGCGGTTACGCTTCGCTCGATTATCACCTTGCGGGCTACAGCGAATCCGAGCTCATCAAACTGGATGTGCTGGTCGCCGGCGAACCGGTCGATGCGCTCGCGCTGATCATCCATCGCGACTTTGCGGCTGAGCGCGGGCGCGATCTGGTGACGCGGCTGCGAAAACTCATTCCACGGCAGATGTTTGAAGTGCCGATCCAGGCTGCGATCGGCAGTCGCGTGATCGCGCGCGAAACCGTCGCGGCCATCCGCAAAAACGTTCTCGCCAAGTGCTACGGCGGAGACATTTCCCGCAAACGCAAACTCCTCGAAAAACAAAAAGAAGGCAAGCGCCGCATGAAGCGCGTCGGGCAGGTGGACATCCCGCAGGAAGCCTTCCTCGCCGTCCTGAAGGTGGCCTCCTCTTCCGACGACGAGTAAAATCGAGCTCCGCGGGGAAGATCGCAGTTCTCCATGTTCATCATGGTCATTCCTGTGGGTCTGCTTTATTCCCTTCGCGGCCTGGTCACAGTTTCTTTTCTGGCTTTGCCTTGGGCGATGGCGAGTAGGTGCTTCGGCCAAGACAAGCCTGCTCAGACCGAGGAAGAGAACCAGGCGCGGCAGGATCTGAATCAGGGTGTTCAAGCTTTCAAAAACGGGCAATACCAAGAGGCGGAGCGATATTTCGCGCACGCAAAACAGCTCTACCCCCGACTCGTGCTTGCCAGGTTGTATCTCGCGACGATCTATGCCTGGCAGTACATCTCAGGTGCGCCGAGCGAAGAAAACATTCGCATGGGGCACGCCGCCACCGAAGAATTCCGGGGCGTGCTGAGCCTGGACCGGCAAAATATCTCCGCGATCGACGGATTGGGCTTGACGCTGTTCCAGATGCCCGGTAGGCCCTTCGATTCGCATCTCTTTCAGGAGTCGAATCAAAAACACATTTTTCTCCGCTCCGATGATCTTGAACCCTGCTACTGGATCGGCGTCATTGACTGAACCCTTGCGTTCCGCGCGAACGGCCTGCCGCGGACCAAGTTCAATCTGTCCGTGCGCGGGAGGCAACTGGCGCGACGATGCGCCCCTTCCTCCGGACTTGCAGGATGAATATACGCGCGAGTATGGGTGGATGATCGATGAAGGCATGGAGGCGCTCAATCACGCCATTGCGATTAAGCCGAACTACGACGACGCGATGGCCTATTTGAATCTGCTCTAAATATGCAAGGCGGACGCAGTCGCGTGGCGAGAGCGAACCCGAATAACTGATCAAAAATGGCTGACGATATTTGATCGACAACGTTAAGGAGATCAAGCAGAAAAGGGCGGAAAAGCCGAGTCAGCCGTAAGCGAGAGTGAGAGAAGGAGCTCAGGTTGTTTCCTTCTTGCGCACTTCGGTGGTGAGGCGGCCGCGGTGGAGCTGGATGGCTACGGTGTCCCCGAAAGCGACCTGGGCGGCGTCACGGAGGAGGTTGCCGGCGGCGTCGGTGGCGATGGCGTAGCCGCGTTCTAAAACCTTCAACGGGCCGCGCTCCTGGAGTTGCACGGTAAGGCGCTGCCAGCGTTCGCGCTTGGCGCGTAAGAAGCGTTCAGCGCGGACGCCGAGCTCGGTAGTGTGCTTTTCAAGACGCAAGCGAAAGGCTGCGATCTTCATGCGAAAATCAAACGAAGCGATGCGCAGGTGGGCGGCGGTGAAACGCTTGCGCGATTGTTCGAGGCGGGCGCGAAGTCCGAGGGCGAGACGTGAGGTCATCTCATCGGCGCGCTGGCGCTGCTGCCGCAAAAGATCGAGCGGGCGGCGAAAACCGCGGCGAGCGGAAAGTTCGTGAACGCGGCGGGAGAATTCCAATAGGCGATATCGAATCTGTCCAGCCAGGGTTTCGCGGAGATCGGCAATGTGCTTGTCAAATTCGCGGCGCGTCTGGACGACGAGCTCAGCGGCGGCGGAAGGCGTCGAGGCGCGGACGTCGGCGACGAAATCGGCGATGGTGAAATCGGTTTCGTGGCCCACGCCGGAAATCACGGGAATTTCTGAAGCGAAGATAGCGTGCGCGACGATTTCTTCGTTGAAGGACCACAAATCTTCCATGGAGCCGCCGCCGCGCGCGAGGATCAGCACGTCCACCATTTTTTTGGCATTGAAGAATTTCAAGGCTTTGACGATTTCCTCGGCAGAGCCTTCTCCCTGGACGCGCACGGGATATACGGTCAGATGAACGTTTGGGAAGCGGCGTGCGAGGATGCGCACGACATCGCGTACGGCGGCGCCCTTTGGGGAAGTAATGATGCCGATGCGGCTAGGGAGAAGCGGCAGCGCTTTCTTGTGCGCGGCATCGAAGAGACCCTCGTCTTCCAGGCGTTTTTTCAATTGCTCGAAGGCGAGCTGCAATGCTCCTTGCCCCACCAGCTCGATTTTTTCGACATAAATCTGATACTCGCCGCGCTGCTCGTAGACGCTGATGGAGCCGCGCGCGGTGACTTGTAAGCCGTCTTCGGGGCGGAACTTGATACCGCGCTGCTGCTGCTTGAAGTAAACGCAGCGGACCTGGGAGCGATCGTCCTTCAAGGTGAAATAGATGTGGCCGGACTGGGCTTCGCGGCGGTTGGAGACTTCGCCTTGCACGTTGATGTCGGTGAAGTTTTTAGCGAGCAGGTCGCGGATTTTGCCGGTCAGCTCGCTGACCGTCCAGGTCTTGCGGGTGGGCATGAGGTTGAAGGTGAGCTGCTGGGTCATGCGGCACCCGTTGGATGAGTGGCCCCTCGACTCCGCTCGGGGCAGGCAAGTGGCCCTTGGGCTCCGCGCAGGGTAAACGAGTGGCGAGTGGCGAGCGGGAAGAGGTTGAAAGTCGAGAATTGAAAGTCGAAAGCGAAAACAGAGGGCCACTTGTCGGGAGCGCACCGCCAAATCTCGATTTCCGTATTGAACTCAGGATGCTCGTTGCTTGCGTCAGCCACTACCAGTTTCAGGTGGAACGGCTGCGAGTCAGTGGGCAACCATACATGGGCTGTCAGTCAGCATCGCCAGAACAAGGAACAGGGTCCTCATCAGCTAAGAAATTGACATTCTCCTCTCCCTGAATGCAAGAGGATTCCTGCGGCGTCCCGCTGGTTTTGCGGGACGGCTTCGGTGGGTTCCTCCCACAACGCCTTACTTCAGGCGAGGACCATGAAGAGGCTTCACTTTTGGGCTGCCCGCCCACAGGTCTTTTGGACGAAGAGGAGGGCCTTATATCCCCGGCGCAAAACGCCGAGGCCTTACGGCCCGCGCTGGTAACAAGAGGCGAGGTGTCAAGCGGCAGACTGCGGACTACGGACGAAAGCCACTGGGAAAATGATGGCTGCTTCGAGGCAGACGCTACATCGCGCCGCGGGCCACGCGGCGGAGGCGGAGGCGATTGACACAGAGCTGGAGGGAGGCACAGCGGCAGCGGAGGAGGCCCTTGAGGAGGGATTTGAGTTTGAGAGCGCGGGCGATGGTTTGATTGACTTCGGCGAGCTTGCTGGCGGCGAGCCTCTTCCAACGGGGGCCGACGGGAGTGTTGTGGCAGAGACCGTTGAGGAAAAGCTTGATTTCGGAAAGGCTGAAGCCCATTTCGGTGGCGAAGCGAATGAGCAGGACGCGGTCAATGGCGTCGCTTGGATAGCGCCGCTGGCCGCCGAGACGTTGGGGCGGAGCGAGGAGCCCGCATTTTTCATAGTAGCGGATGGCGGAGGCGTTGAGGTTGGCGGCGGAGGCCAGTTGGCCGATTTTCATGTTCGTTTTCCTCCCGGAGGCGACTGGCCGCGAAGGCCCTTCGAGGGCCTGCAGCGTAGTTGCGGACGGAAAAGGGGCGGCAAGCCGCCGCAGTCCAAGGCGGCCGCCTCTCCCATCGTGAGCTGGCGTAAATCTCAGGCGGCCGCGGCAAAATCTACATAAAGACACTTGACTTAAAGCTGACTTTAAGTTTTAGCATTTGGGGATGGGACGTGGCAAATCTTAATTGGAGGAAAGCCATGCAGAACAATAAGCAACGGTTTGGAATAGTGCTTGGGAGAAGAGCGGGGGCGGTAACGGCAGGGGTGGCGCTGGCGCTGCTGATTGCGGGTGGCGAGGCAGCGGGAGTTGTTGCTCGAAACTCAGCAACGGTTATGAGTCAGGAGAAGGAAGTGACAACGACACAAAGCAAATTCTACTGCAACACCAAAGCGCTGACGCCCGAAGAGCGGGGGCGGCACAAGCAACTGACGGAAAAATTGATGGCCGCGCGGAAGGAGATCGTGGGGACGCCGAGAGGATACGAATTCCAGTTTAGTCCCGAGAGCGTTTCGCTGGCGGAGTTGTCGGCGTGGGTGGCCGCGGAAAGCAAGTGCTGCCCGTTTTTTGATTTTCACATTGACGTGGAACGCGAGGGCAAATTGCTGTGCTTGCGATTGACGGGGGAGGAAGGGATCAAGGCGTTTATTCGGGCGGAGTTCGGCGTCGAAAAATGAGGTAAAGGAAAAGACTCGGTTACTTGCGGAGTTGACCAAAAAGCCAGAAGAAGAGAGAGAGGCCGAGGCTGAGGAGGAGGCAGGTGACGATGGGAAAGTAGAAGGTGGTGTGTTCGCCGCGATGGATGATGTCGCCGGGGAGGCGACCGAGGCGGAACGGGAGCTTTGCGCCGAGATAGAAGAGAGCGCCAATGAGGGCGAGAAAACCGCCGAGGAGGAGGAGCATGCGGCCGAGATCGCGGAGGGGATCCATGGAAAGAGTGTAGAAGAAAAGAAGTAAAGAAGTAAGGACCTAGAGAGATCCCTCGTCGCCCACGCGCGACGAGCTCCCCGAGGTCAAGACCGATTTCGAAGGCGGCGGTTTCCGGAGCGTCGGAGCCGTGGGTGCAATTGTTGCCGATGCTAGTGCCCAGGTCGTGGCGAATGCTGCCGGGGGCGGCTTTCTTGGGATCGGTGGCGCCCATGGTGTCTCGCCACTTCAGAATGGCGCCATCGGCTTCGAGGACCAGGGCGAAAATTTTGCCTGAACTCATGAAATCGGTGAGCTCGGGGAAGAAGGGGCGCTCTTTGTGAACAGCGTAGAAGCCCCCGGCTTCTTCTTTCGTCAGGCGCATGGATTTGACGGCGATGATTTTGAAACCGGCCTTGTGAATGCGGGAGAGAATTTCGCCTTGTTGACCACGACTGACGGCGTCGGGCTTGATGATTGCGAAAGTGCGTTCGAGAGCCAAGGTACTTCCTCCGAATAGATTGGTTGGCACGAAAAGTCCGCCCTGTAAGAGAACGGCTACCGCAGAACGGGCGGGGCAAGCCCCGCGGATGCCGGCGGCGGCCATCGCGGCGTACTTGTCCTTGGCGGTGCCCTGGCCACCGCTGATGATCGCGCCGGCGTGGCCCATGCGGCGGCCAGGAGGCGCGGTCTGGCCTGCAATAAAGCCCACGACGGGCTTCTTCATGTTGGCCTTTATCCACTCCGCGGCGCGTTCTTCGGCGTTGCCACCGATTTCGCCAATCAAGATGATGGCGTGCGTATCCGGATCGGCGTTGAAAAGCTGGATGGCGTCGAGGAACGTTGTGCCGATGATGGGATCCCCCCCGATGCCGATGCAGGTGGATTGGCCGATGCCGAGTTGCGTCAATTGATGGACAGCTTCGTAGGTCAGCGTGCCGCTGCGGCTGACGACGCCGACATTTCCTTGTTTGTGGATGCGGCCAGGCATGATGCCGATCTTGCACTTACCGGGAGAAATGACGCCGGGGCAGTTCGGACCGATTAGCCGAGATTTCTTGACGTTCACGACGGAGGCGACGCGAACCATGTCGATGGCGGGGATCCCCTCGGTGATGCAGACGATGAGCGGAAGTTCGGCATCGGCGGCTTCCA
>QHZC01000316.1:5626-19137 GCA_003224515.1 Acidobacteriota bacterium | reverse complement strand
TGCTCATATTGCCCGGGCACAACGATGGCTTTTGGGCAGATGCGCAGCGCCTCGCGGAAACCCATCGCCGTGCGCACGCCGCGGAACTTCGCTTCATAACTCGCCGACGCCACCACGCCGCGCCCCACCAGAACGGGCTTGCCGCGCAGCTTGGGATTCAGCACTTGCTCCACCGACGCAAAAAACGCGTCCACATCCGCGTGCACAATATTGGGGATTTTGCGGCTGGAATTTTTGCACATTCCCAGCCACGCCCAGGCGGACCACTCCATCGCTGTT
Source organism: Acidobacteriota bacterium (assembly GCA_003224515.1). Classification (GTDB taxonomy): domain Bacteria; phylum Acidobacteriota; class Terriglobia; order Acidiferrales; family UBA7541; genus Acidiferrum. The sequence goes on along the minus strand of QHZC01000316.1, from coordinate 18,858 downwards.
TCCGCCTGTGGGGCTTCCGATGAACCTGCGGAACTGGCGCTTGTTGCCCCGCCTGTCCCGGGCCAAGCCGAGGGAAGCTCGTCCGAAGGGCTCTGCGCTACAACTTCCTGCCCCGGGTCTCCGTGGCGCGACACTTCCTTGTCCTGAAACCCGCACTGTGGGTCGAAGGAAGCTCCGCTGTTCTCCTGTTCCGCGGTTGCTTGAATCACATGGATTGCCTCAATAGCGGGGGTAGTGAATACGTTTTCGACACAGACGTCCATGGCGGCTCCTGTTGACTGTGACCGCAAAGCGGTCAACACAAGGAAGCGGGACGCATATACTGTCTCCCGAGCAAAGAAGCCGATCCAGCCGGCTTCCGGAGTCGAGGGATCTCTCTTTCGAGACAACCCCTCACCCCGCTTACGGCTCGGAACTTTCAACGGGCGGCGGCCGTCTCGTGAGAGCCTGGTCGGCAATGAAGCCGGCGCGCCACCCGTTTCCCGTTTCCTCTACCGCCCGCACTGTAGGCGAATAAAAAGCGAAAGTCAAGAAGATTTCGAAAAGACCTGGAACTTCTGTTTCAGCCGCCCTTGTTTTCCTGGAGGATGTTGCCTCCATCGACCACCAGAACTTGTCCGGTGATGTAGGAAGTTTCGGGCGAAGCGAGGAAGCAAACTGCAGCGGCCACTTCGTCCGGCGTGCCGGCGCGGCCGAGTGGCGTATGAAGCCCGGCGATTTTTTCGCGCTCGGTCGAGGATGCCGTTGCAATCCAACCGGGGGCGACGCCATTGATCGTGATGCCATCGCCGGCTGTTTCGATGGCGACGGCGCGCATCATGCCGTCCATCGCTGCCTTCGCCGCGCCATAGGCCGCGGAACCCGGGTTGCCGACCAGCGGCCCCGTCACCGAAGTAACATTCACAATCCGGCCGTATTTGTTGGCCGTCATGCCAGGTAACACGGCGCGGGTCATGCGGAAAGCGGTGTGCAGAGTAATCGCAATCTGGTTTTGCCACTCCGCGAACGAGGTCTCGATCAGCGGCTTACTCTCCGCTGGTCGCCCGGTTTGCGCCATGCCCGCGTTGTTCACCAGAATGTCGATCCGGCCTGCACGCGAGAGCACGGAGTCGACAAATCGCTGCACGTCGGTTTCGACAGTGAGATCGGCAATGAAGGAAAGGACTCCCTCGCCCCCGGCGTCGAGTTCGCGGGCGCGCGCATGAATGCGACCCGTGGTGGAAGTGATCACCACGCGCACGCCCGCGGCATACAGCCGCCGCGCGATGGCGAGACCGATCCCTTCAGCGCTTCCCGCGCCAGTAATCACAGCCGTCTGTTTGTTCAAGGGTAAGGTCATGGAGATGTCCGCAGAAGGCATCATACCTCGTCCACGAAAGATTGCGATTCGCCTGGCGGAGTGAGATTTCCTCTATGTTGTGAAGCGCCGCGGCACGCCCGAGTGGGCAGTTGCCGAATTAGCCTCTAGCACACGCGGGTTTCTTGTCGCGGACGCTTCCGAGGTCTACGGTTTCTATGTGGCGTGAACACGGTGTCCCGTCGCGTCCCAACGGGACAAAAATTCTTGTAGGAGGGAATCATGACGCAACCGGCTCCCCCGGCGGATCAGAGTGAATTTGTCCATCTTGCTATATCACCCGCCAGCCCGTGGAGGCGGATCTTCAGAAGCATCCGCTGGGCGACCTACACGTTTGCCCTCGTCGCGCTCGTTCTGTTGTTCCATAAAGCGCCGCCGCCCTTAGTGGAGACCAGCCCGCAGGCCGCCGCGCGCGTGGAAGAAAAATTTGAACAAGTGGAAAAGGCCGTCGCGAGCGGACAACCTGCGACGTTGCGCATGGACGAAACGGAACTGAATTCCTACCTGGCCACGCACTTGGCGCTGGCGGGCAATGACGCGCCGAATCCGGCCCCCGCGGGAGGCGCACACGGTGCTCCCGGCGGCGCGACCCCGACGCCGCGGGAAGTCGAGCAGATGCGTTCGAATGTGCGAGACCTCAAGGTGCAACTAATCGACGAGCGGGTAAAGGCCTACGTTGTCTTTGATGTGCATGGAAAGGACATGACGCTGCAGTTGGAATGCCGGCTGGGCGCGCAAAACGGATACTTGCACTTTGAACCCCTTAGCGGACAGATTGGCTCGTTGCCGATTCCTCAGTCTACGCTCGAGCCGGCAGTGCGGCGGCTCATGGATTCACCCGAGAATCGTGAAAAGCTGAAACTGCCTTCAGAGATTTCGGATTTGCGTATTCAGAACGGCGAAGTTGTGGCCAGCTACAAATGATCGGGCCCTCGACTGTCAGCGTCCCTGCAAATTAATCTACCAGATGGGTTTTCTGAACGGCGTGGCCATCGGCGTCGGAGGAACGTTCGTAGGGGGACGGATTGGAACAGAGACTCTGCTTGCCGCGGCTGCTCTCGATGAATTCGCTCCAGAAAGAGCGCCGGACTACTACCCTCCCGCGCGCATGGGAATGCGCGGCAATCACGACGGAACATTCACTTTTGCCCATCGCCTGCGCGACGGCGAAGGCGCGGATTCGTTCGGAGAGCCGGTAAATACTGGTGAGAGTTACGACCTCGGGGTCGTCGGCGGAGGCATCAGCGGACTGGCCTGCCGCCTATTTCTTCCCGCAAGAGCGCGGGGGAAAACGCCTGGGAACAACAACCAAGAACGGCAAATTTCACGATTTGCTCCGGCACACGCCGGACCGTCCACAAACTCCTCGTTCCCAGCGGCCTCAGTCACCGTCATCCGCGGCGTCATCTCGGCTGCCGAGGCCGGCTCGAAAGGAAGATGCGGCCATTCGCGGAGAAGTATGATAATGTCCCTAAGTAGACTCCCGAAGTAGAATTGCCTGGATTCCTTGAAGGGCGCGCTTTGCGGGCCTCCCTCCATTGAGTTCAGCCAATTTCAGGCTAACGCCTCGTAGTGTCTGGGAAGCGGCACTTCACCAAGATCCTGCGCCCGTGGTGCTTCGAAGAGTACAGGGAGAATTAAAGATGAAGAGTTTATTTGTGGGCAACATGAGCTTCCAGACCTCGGAGAGCGAATTGCGGGAGTTGTTTGCACCGTTCGGCCAGGTAACGCGCGTTCACATGGCCATGGACCGGGAGACCGGGCGCGCGCGCGGTTTTGCATTCGTCGAAATGCCCAACGACGCTGAAGCGGCGCAAGCCATGACTGCCCTCGACGGAAAAGAAGTTGGCGGGCGCAATTTGAAAGTGAATGAAGCGCGGCCGAAGGGCGAAGGTGGCCCGCCGCGCGGTCCGAAGAGTTTTGGGGGGCCGAGCGGAGGACGCGGGCCCGGTGGTGGACGCGGCAAGGGCGGCGGACGCGACCGTTTTTCGAACGAAGATTACCGTGAATCAGCGCGCCAGCCGCGCGAACCGCGCTGGTAGGTTTCCTTTTTCATGGATGATGGGCTGGACGGCAGGGGCCAGGACCCTCGCCGCACTCTGCTGTGAGGAGAGGCTTATGACCACGACATTCCAGAAGCGGCAGAAAGAAATGAAGCGCATCGAGAAGCGCAAGATGAAGGAAGAAAAGCGCGCGCAGCGAAAGCTGGATAAGACCAACGCCCCTGAAATCGAACATGATCCTGCGTCCGATCCAACCATCGACTGGAATCACAGCAACGAAATAAGTTCACACGAGTGATTTCGACGGGCCTCAGCCTGGGTCTCGCCGCCGAATTTCCTTCGGTCATCCGCGGGACGAAACGACAGCCGTGTCCGCGTAGGGGCGCGAATGAAATAGCAATCCACCACGGCTTCTGTATAATTTTCTTCCAGCAGTCGAAGCCCAATTTCCACGGAGCTTTTCGCCATTCATGACGAAGAAGAAGGTCATGCGGCCAGATCCTCGAAATTTTTGTGCCCTCATTCTGTTCGCCACGGCCGCCCCTTTTTTGATCGTTGCTCCAGCCGTCGCGCATGCGGTCCTTCTCGAATCATACCCTCCTCTGAGAAGCGCGGTATCGGGACCGAACGTCCCAATCAAGCTCCGCTTCAATGTCCGAATCGATGCGGTACGCTCTCGCCTGACGCTGATTCGTCCGGACGGCTCAGCGCAGCCGCTCGAAATCAGCAAACATACTCCTACGGATACGCTCTCGGCCCAGGCCACGGGCTTGACCGCCGGAGCCTACCGCCTCCGCTGGCAAGTGCTGGCCTCCGACGGTCACATCACGCGAGGTGAAATCCCGTTCGCTGTCACGCAGTCCTGATCGAGATTCATGGCTCGCTTACTTCAAGTCTTCGGTTTCCTCTCCGTCCTGTTCCGCGGCGCCACACTGACATTTCAGTCCCTCGCGATTGGCGGGATTGTTTTTCTGATCTTCGTCATCCGCCACGCGAAAGAAGATTCGGCGGCGATCCAACAAGCCTGTTTGCGATGGATTCGACGCTCGGCGATCGCACTGGCCTTGATGCAGATTTCCTACGTCCTCGCGAACTCGCTGATTCTGCGGCAGTCCGCCGACATGTCTCTTGGCGAAGTCGCTGGCGCAAATTTCGTCCTCGCCGGTGCAATTGCTATCGTGGCGGCTTTCACCGTCATCGCTCTTACTACCGCAGGGCGCTCAACCGGCTACGCCGATCTGCTTTTTCCCGCAGCCGCCATCATGGCCTCTTCGGTCATGACCAGCCACTCTACGGCTCGCCTGGATTATCGCGTGCCGCTTGTCGCTTTCACCGCTCTGCATCAAGCCGCCACTGCCGCTTGGCTTGGCGGCCTGCCGTACTTGCTGATCGCCATCCGGCGAGCGCCGGCTCCCGACTTCGCGCGCCAACTCAGCGCCAGATTTTCGCAACTCGCGCTGGTGAGTGTTGCTGTGCTCGCTTCTGCCGGTTTGGTGTTGGGTTTTGCTTACGTTGGCTCATTCAAGGGCGTCTACGGAACTTCCTATGGCGCAATGGTTGCCACCAAGGTGCTTCTGTTTGGGCTCTTGCTGTTTCTCGGCGCGCTCAATTTTCAGCTCGTCCGCCGCGGACCGGCCAGCTCCATTCTCGCGAGCCTGAAACGCTTCGGCGAAGCCGAAATTGGCATCGGCATCACCGTGATCCTCACCGCCGCTTCACTCACCTCACTTCCTCCCGCCGCGGATCTCGCCAACGATCGCGTCAGCGGTCAAGAAATCTTCGCCCGCATGTCTCCACGCTCGCCAAGATTTGCCAGTCCATCTGTTCAAGAGCTGCCTGAGGACGTATACGCCGCTCAGAAAAAAGCCTTCGAAGTTGGCTCGCTTTCGACCGAATCCTTCGTTCCCGGCCAAACTGGAATACGCCCGAACACTCCCGCCGAAAAGGCTTGGTCCGAGTACAACCATCACTGGGCAGGCATTGTCGTTCTGGCGATGGGACTGCTGGCACTGGTCGCGCAAGCGGGGAAAGTCTCCTGGGCGCGCAATTGGCCGCTCGCCTTCTTCGGCCTCTCGGCATTTCTATTTCTCCGCAGCGATCCGGAGACTTGGCCGCTCGGGCCCATCGGTTTCTGGGCGACTCTTGCAGATCCCGAAGTCCTGCTACATCGTTTTTTCGCGGTGCTCGTAATAGCGCTGGCGATTTTTGAATGGCGCGTGCAAACGGGCCGCGTCGCCTCCGGCCGCGTTCGGCTGGTCTTTCCTGTCCTCATCGCTGTTTCCGGCGCTTTGCTCCTCACCCATTCCCATAGCCTAGGAAACGTCAAGGAAGAAGTCCTCGCCGAGCTAAGTCACATCCCGCTCGCGATTCTGGCTGTAACCGCGGGCTGTTCGCGCTGGCTGGAACTGCGTCTCCCCACCGAGAATCAAACGCGAAACGTCATGGCCCGCCTCTGGCCGCTTTGTATCGCCCTGATCGGCCTTGTCCTGCTGAACTATCGCGAAATGTGATTCGCTAATGGAGCATATTCCCCGTAGGTGCCATCCGGAGCAAAGCGAAGGATCTCAACCGATCCATGCCTCAGTTGAAATGCTTGGCGAGGAGTGGCTAGTTTTTGCTGAAGGCAAATCTGGTTCCGGGACCTGGACTCGAACCAGGATACTCAGCTCCAAAGGCTGATGTCCTACCGATTAGACGATCCCGGAACCGGCCCAAATAGTGTAGCAGACGCCCACAAATGCACTCAAACGCCGCCAATCCATGGAAAATCCATAGACTTTCCGGCCCGCTCATTTTCCGCGCCATTCCTGGACTGCCGGTGATAAGGTTCTAAGCCGGACCGCGTCACACCGGTAATGGGCTGCGCGGCTGGAAACCTTTTCAACAGTTGCACGTAGAACGGGTAGGATAACAGCACACATGAAACGCCGGCTAATGCTGCGTGAACCGATCGGCGTGGCGCTGGAGACCCTGCGCACCCATAAGATGCGCTCCTTCCTGATGCTCTTGGGAATTATCCTGTCGGTTTCCACCCTGATCGTGGTCATTGCCCTAATCTCGGGTGTGAACCGCTACATCGCCGACCGCGTTGCCAATATGGGCTCTAACGTCTTCCTGCTGACGCGCTTTCCCATCATCACGGACGTCGATGAGTACGTGAAAGCAAACCGGCGCAACAAGAAGGTTACCTGGGACGATTTTGAAGCTCTGCGCAAAAATATGAAGTTGCCGCTCCGCGTAGGCGTAGAACTACGCATTGATAGTAAAGTGCGCGCGGGTGTCCATGCCCTCAACGACACGAATATCCGGGGCGTCACCGCCAACATGGTGGACATCGACATCGTTACACCCCGGGACGGACGCTACATCTCCGAGGGCGACGACCAAAGCCGGGCCCAGGTCACGATGATCGGCAACGACCTGGCCACGCAACTTTTTCCGGGCGTCGACCCCATCGGCCACGAACTGTTGATTGAGGGCCGGCCCTTCCTGATTGTCGGCATTGCGAAAACCATCGGCACGGCCCTCGGCCAATCACAGGATAACTTTGCGTATATACCGATCCAGACGTATTTCAAGATGTATGGGACCAACGACACCATTTGGCTCAACATCCAGGCGCGCGGGGCGGAGTGGATGGAACAGACACAGGACGAAGCACGGGCCATGATGCGCGCGCGGCGCCACCTGTCTCCCAATGAAAAAGATAACTTTGGCATATTCGACCAGGCGACGCTGATGGACTTGTGGAAAAACTTAACGGGTGTAATCGCTACAGCCATGGTCGGCGTCGTCTCTGTCTTCCTGGTGATCGGCGGCGTTGTCATCATGAACGTGATGCTCGCCACCGTCACCGAGCGGACGCGCGAAATCGGTATCCGTAAAGCCCTCGGCGCCCGCCACAACGACATTCTCCTGCAATTCCTGGTGGAAGCGGCGGTCATGGCCGCAGTGGGCGGGGCCATCGGCGTCGGCGTCGCCTACGGAATCGCGGGCCTCACTACCGCAACGACGTCCGTACCCATGAACGTTCCCATTGCCGCAGTTTTGCTGGCGGAACTGATCTCCGCCGCCGTGGGTGTCTTCTTCGGCGTTTATCCGGCACGCCGAGCCGCCAGCCTGCAGCCCATCGAAGCCTTGCGGCAGGAATTGTGAGAGCCATGGAAATCACCATGCGCGTGAACATCGGCGAGAACGCTCAGATGGCACTCACCACTCTGCGTGAGAACAAGATGCGCTCCTTTCTCACGGTTGTTGGCGTGGTCATCGGCATCACCGCTCTTCTTTCCGTGGTCTCCATCCTCGTCGGCGTCTACGGTGACGTGAACGCTTATTTGTCCGACTACGGATCAGAAACCCTCTTCATCTTCCGTTTCGATCCCGGCATCCACACCGGCAGGCTTACTCCCGATGAACGCGCGCGCAAGCCTCTCACGTTGGAAGACGCCGAGGCCATCGCTCAATTCTGCCCTGCGGTTCGGGCTGTCACTGCCAGTGTCTATCCCCGATGGGAAGATGAAGGTCCTGCTCGCGGGCCGGTTACCGCGCGTTATCTCGGCAAGGAAGTCTCGGGAATCGATTACAACGGGACGCTTCCTTCGAACGAAGAGGTTTTCAATTCCAGACCGCGAACCGGGCGGTTCTTTAGCGACGCGGAAAATATGCATCGCGCCGACGTTGCCGTCATCGGCCCCGATATTGCTAAGACTCTCTACCCGGACATGGAGCCGCTCGGAAAGCCCATCCAAATCGACGGCGTCTCTTACGAAGTCATCGGCGTTCTTGAGCCACGCAAGGGCCAGCTCGTCAAGGATCAATCCGCGGACAAAGCTGTGATGGTCCCTTATCGCACCTACCACAAACACGTCCCTCAGGACGACGAAAATATGATCGGCGCCGTCGCTTACCCTGGCCGCATGTCGGAGGCCGAGGACCAGATCCGCGGCGTGTTGCGGCGCCGCAGAAACGTGCCCTACAGCAAGCCTGATAATTTTGGAATTTCCAGCGCGCAGCAGATTGCCGATCAGTTTCGTCAGATCACTGCGTCCGTGGCTCTTTTGATTTCCGTCATCAGTTCCATCGGACTCCTTGTCGGTGGGGTGGGCGTGATGAACATCATGCTCATGTCCGTCACCCAGCGCACCCGCGAGATCGGCGTGCGCAAAGCCATCGGCGCGCGCCGCCGTGACGTCATCTGGCAGTTTCTGACGGAAGCAATTGTGCTCACCGGCGCGGGAGGCGTCATCGGCGTGTTGCTCGGCGGGGGCATCAGCCTGCTAATCAACCTAGCTGTACCCAGTCTGCCGTCATCCATTCCGCTGTGGGCCGTCGTGCTAGCAGTAGGCGTCTGCATGAGCGTGGGCCTCTTCTTCGGAATGTATCCCGCCATCAAAGCCGCCCGCCTCGATCCCGTCGAAGCTTTGCGATATGAATAGCTCATGGTTCTACGAACCACAAGCGAACCATGAAAATAAGCCCGAGATGGAGGTATGTTGGAACACCGCCAAGTGGATAGAGGCCGAGTTATTGGCGGAGATGCCCAAGGAAAACCGCGGAATAAGATTCCGGAGTTGCAACAGGCCGTTAGAAGGACGCATCACCGCACCACATCGATTTCTGCTGCGCGAACTGCTTGATCATCTCTACTTCGTGGAGTCCAAGATGCGGCGGATCGAGCAGGAGGTCGAAGAGCGCCTGGGCCCTTTCCAGAGGGAGGTCGCGCGGCTGTGCACGATTCCCAGCGTAGACCTGCCCAGCATCTAGCGAGCTGGGCAGGCCTCTGTCCGGGCAGTCATGAAAGTGCGGGTAAGCGCAAGAGCGGGAAGATCCGCAAAGGAAGCCTGTGGTTGCGCTGCTGTCTGTGCCAAGCGGCTTGGGCCGTCTCGACAAAGAAAAACAACTACTTGTCAGCTTTAGCCAGCTTTATATCGTCGGCTGGCGGCGCGGAGGGGAAGCAAACGCGCGACCATCGCAGTGGCGTACAATCTCCTGGTCATCGCTTATTACATTCTGCGAGACCAGACTTGCTACCGAGACCTCGGCCCAGACTACTTCGATCGCCTGAACCCCGAAGGTCTGTGCCGGCGCTTAATTACCAAAAGGCTCGAAGGCCTGGGCTTCAAGGTGACCTTGGAGCCCTTAGCCCAAGTCGCCTAGAGAGCGATTTTCTGAGGATATCTTCTCAGCCGTTCCGAGCCGCAAGAAAGCGTGGATCACGTCATTGCATACACACAAGAGCTAGCGCCTGCGACAGCAAACGCCGCCCGCCGTTCTGTCCGGCACTAGAACTCGAGGCGCAGTGATAACTGCAAGTTGCGCTCGCTGCCTTTGGTCAAAACTTTCCCAAACGTGGCGGAGTTGGTCGGGTTAAGACCTATATTGGTAGTGCCACTGCATCCGCTGCTGCCGCACCAATTTGGATGGTTCCAGACGTTGTAGGCCTCGGCGCGGAACTGGACTCCTTTGCTCTCGCCGATGGGGAACGACTTGAAGAGCCCGAGGTTCCAATTCTCGAATCCAGGCTGGTGGATAATGTCGCGAACGGGCTGCGTGTTAAATGTTCCTGCGGCGGGCTTTTTAAAGATTTGCGATCCATCGGGATTGGTTGTGGAGAACCACTGGCCGTTAGGGCCAAACGTGCCGATGATCCTGGGCTTGCCATTGAGAACCCAGTACTGGCCGTTAGCGCCGCACCCAAAGTTCGCATCCAAGCCCACTCCGGCGTAATCGTTATTACCAACGGCAACGCTGCAAGGCAAGCCGGTCTGGAACTGCGTAATGCCGCTGATTTGCCAACCACCGAGCAGCTTTCCGCTCAATGCCGAATGGTTCTTGAAAAACGGCAATTCATAAAGGTAGTTGATGGCCATGATATGGCGGGCGTCGAACTCAGAGGGTCCCCAAAGCATGCTCACGTCGTAAGTGTCCGGGACGACGTCGCGCTGGTTGGAACCGTTGTCCATACTCTTGGACCACGTATACGCAACGCCGAACATGAGTCCACCGGAAAAGCGGCGGTTCCAGGAAACCTGGAGCGAATTGTAAATGGAATTGGCCACATTATCGGTTTGCCGGATCGAGCCGAAACCCTGATATGGTCGAAATGCGTCGAGTTTGCAAGGGGGATTGGCCACGAGGCATGGATGCGCCGCCACGACCGCCGTGGTCGGCTGGTTGATGTCGGCCTCTCGTTGCAGGTGCAAACCGCGGCGGGCGACATACCCTACGCTCAGGAGCGACTTCCAGAACAAGTCGCGCTCGATAGTGAAATTCCAGGCCCATGCTTCCGGGGGTTTAAAGGCTTTGCTTTGCGTTGTCACCACCAGCGGAACGTTGGCAGCGCCTCCTCCTCCGGGGTTGTCGACCGAGCCCAGAGGAACGCTGGCGTTGGGTTGGAACGGCGGATTTCCGCCAAGGAAAATCGAGTCGCTCACGCCCAAGCGCGTTAGGAAGCGGCCTCCGCCAGCCCGAAGCACGGTCTTGTTGTTGAGTTGATAGGCGACTCCCAGGCGCGGCTGGATCTCGCCCCACTGGATGTCCGAGTAATGATTGGGGACACCGCGGAACAAGCGACTGAAATCGAACTGACTCGGGTCGGCCTCGGGAACTCGGCCCTTAGCGGAAGAGGGGAATCCACTTCCTGGAATGACCATGCCGTTGTAGGCATCTGCTCCCGTGCCTGCGATAAGACCGGTCTTAGGATCAATCGTTCCCACGATAAGGCCCGTAGCGGGATCGATCGTCACGGCCTTGCTGGAATCGAAAAAACGGGGATCGAAGACAACCATGTTTCCCCACAGGGCATGATAGGGAACGATGACGGAGTAACGTAAGCCATAGTTGACGGTCAGTTTCTGCCTGACCTTCCAAGAATCCTGTGCGAAACCCTCCCACATGTTGGAACGGAAGATGGTGTACGCGCGGTGGCCGATTTCGGAATAGGTATCAAACAGTCCCAGAGCCGCGTTGGCGACTGCAACTCCAGTTCCACCTGGGCTGCTATCTTTGAAGAGGAATTGGCCGTTCTGATTGTTGGTGCAAGTCGGGCAAGCTTGCACGTTGATCTCGTCATTGTCGTTCTCGCCGGACCGCTCAAACAGTCCGCCGAATTTCAGTGTGTGGTTTCCCTTGATCCAGGTAAAGCTGTCTGACAGGTCATAGATGGGACCCGAGGAGTGCGAGGGATACGGGCCCCCGCTCAGCCCGGAGAAGTTGGTCATATTCACGGTTGGAATCCGCCTTGGAAGCAACTTCCCGGCCGGAAATATGTAGGGGTAGTTGATGCCAACGGTGGTCCGGTCAAGAAAATGAGTTTGATCGACAGGAATGTGTACGATGTCCAGGCTGCCGGTTGCCAAGACCTCATTCACTTTTGTCGGGCTGATGGTCCACACGTAGTCGATGGAGTTGGTCTGATTGGGGCGATCGAAGTACTTAGGAGTCTCGTTGGTGCCGCCGTCGAGCGGCTGGTACTCCCAAAAAGTGAAGTACACGCGGCGGAACCGGAGGCGCTGTTTCTCCGTGATGTTGATGTCCACAGCCACTGTATCTTTACGCTGGTACTGTGGGTGTTGTGCGGTGAAAAACCAATTTTGATTGCCAATCAGTTGGGTGAGATTGGGGGCAGGGTATGCCTTCAAGATACCAAGTCCGTTCGGACTAAGCCGGGCTGACGGAATGATGTTGGGACAACCGCCTGGGTTTGAACAGGCGGGATTGTAATTAGGATCGGCTGGGTTTGATGATGCGACGAACTGCTGGCCGGTGTTTGGGTCCGTGATGACGACGGGAATCTTCGTTCCGGCGGAATCCTTGCGTGTGACGAAAGGATTGTTCGGGTCCAGCAATTCGCTGAAGTCACCCGTTCGCATCTTAAGCGTGGGAACGGTCAGCACGCCTCCACTGACGGTCGTGTTCGAATCCGTGAAAATGTATCTTACCCATTCCTCTCCCCAGTACCAGAAAACTTTGGTCTTGTCCGTATTGAAGTGGTTGGGAATGTAGAAAGGGCCGCCGAGGTTATATCCGAACTGGTTGTAATGAATCGGAGCCGTGAAACGGCTCGTTGTTGCGACGGCATTGCGCTGCCACGTGTTTGCATTGAAGGCTGTATTCCGAACGTATTCGTAGACGGCACCGTGGAATTGTTGCGAGCCGCTCTTGGAGATAATGCGAATCTGGCCGCCCGAGGACCGGCCGTATTCCGGGGCGTAATCGGCAGTCAGAATTTGAATTTCCTGCGTGGAGTCCACATCCGCAGCCCCAATGCTGGTGCCGTTCGACCGCGTGCGCACGGCGGGAGCGCCGTCATATGTGATCAGACTCTCGGGAGTGCGCGCGCCGTTGATATTCGATGGGCCCTGGGTGAAGTTGAAGCTAAGATTCGCAAGCGAGCCACCGCGAGTGCCGGGCACCAAGTTGGCCATGAAGATGGGGTTGCGGCCGTTCAACTCAAGCGCGTCAATTTGCTCCCGCGTGACATCCTTTTGTACAGAGGCTGATTCCGTCTGCAGCAAGACCGCCGCCGCCGAAACTTCGACCGTTTGACTGGTGGCCCCCACCGTCAGTGTCACGTCAATGACCAGATCCGCGCTCGGATCGAGCTTGTTGTCTCTCGTCTCGTATCTTTGGAAACCAGCGGCTTCGGCCACCAAAGTGTAAAAGCCGGGTGGAACGTTTGTAATGACGTAATAGCCGGATTCGTTCGTCGCAGTCTGGCGTTCGAGGCCGCTCTTGTTTTGGACGGTGACCTTCGCGTTCGCAATCGTTGCGCCCGACGGGTCCTTGATGAAACCTGATATCCTGCCGAGGTCCGACTGCGCGAACAGCAGTCCCCAACCTGTCAGAGTCATGAAAAACACTAGGGCAACATT
>QHZC01000316.1:545-5372 GCA_003224515.1 Acidobacteriota bacterium | reverse complement strand
GATTCAAGGTCTGTAAGAGACTGTGGTCGAGGGCACCTCCGCCAAGGGAATTGCCGGTAGCCTATCCCACACTCGTCAGAATGACAACTACCTGTTTTTGCTGCATGAGAGCTGAAGCCGCGCGGGACAATTACATGATCCATATGTCGGTACTATCAGGTGTTTCTTTCATATTTGCGTAGGGGAATCCTGAATCGATTGAGAACAAGAAAGAAGATGACCAGCTTGCGCGGGAGTGTGACTCACCTGCCTCGCCCAACTAGATACGGTGTCCGTGCCTGGAATGCAAAGCCGCCCCCCTACATGAAACACAGGTTTAGTGCAAAAGAAACCAGCCCATCAGCTGGCGTGACGCTGTCCGTCGATGTGCGCGAAGGGAAGCTTTCTGCTAAATTGGTAGAGTTGTTTCCATCGGGGAGAGGTGGCCGAGCGGTTTAAGGCGCACGCTTGGAAAGCGTGTGTAGGTTAACCCCTACCGTGGGTTCGAATCCCACCCTCTCCGCCATACCTAAAATATCCGCATAAAAACTGCCTATTGACATACCGCTACTGGTGTGCTACTGTATTTACAGGATTTAGGGAGGTCAGTTATGCCAGCCGTTTACGTCCGAGGGGTCCTACCGAACGAGGAGGGAGTCGTAGCCCTCAGATACAAGAAAGTGCCTATCGGACGTGGTAGGCGTCCAGAATGGGCTAGAGCACCCTTCCATGTGCGCTTTACGCAAATGGGGCGGCAGGTCTGGAGTCCTCCGTTCGACACGATGGAGGCGGCCCAGGAGTTCCAAGACGGGACTAAAGAATTGGTAACGGCCCGAGCCGCTGGATTGACTGTTGCTGAGGTCCAGGACGTTGCTAACGCCAATCGCAAACCGATTAAAACGGCTATTGAGAAGTTCTTAGATCGCAAGCGGAAAAAGGCGGACACGACAGTTGCCAACTACTCTTTTATCCTGTATCAATTTCTCGCCTGGCTCCCCCGATCTGTTCGCTTCGTTAAAGAGGAAGCGGCTCCAAAGACGGTCAAGAACAAGCTACTAGTTGTCTGCTTCATGCTGAAAGCGAGTGGCGTCCAGAATCCCTCTAAGCTTATCGAGATGCCCACGATTGATGAGGAACCGGCAGAGCCGTACACCCGTCAAGACCTTACCAAACTCTTCGCAGAGAGCCGCAAGGCAGACGGGGAAGAAATTGAAGTTATGACCCCGGAGGAGCGAGTTCGCTACCAGTTTTTTCTTGATACGGCTTGCCGTGAGAAGGAAGTTCAGTTTGCGACATGGGCGGACATTATTGACGGCGAGTATTACGTGCGGACGAAGGAATACACCACGGATGCGGGCAAAGTTAAGAAATTCACCACGAAAAACCACCTGACCCGCCGCATACCACTCACCCGCGAGTTGCTTGATTTGTTAGAAGCTCGCCAGAAGAAAGCTCCTCATAGCCGCTGGATTTTTGTCAACGAAGATGGCGGGCCGGAAGGTCACTTTCTCAGGAAGTTCAAGGCTCTTGCGAAGAGGGCCGGTTTGAATTGCGGCCACTGCAAAACAACGATCATGGATGGTAAGTACGAGAACCGCCGCGAGGTAGAAGTCACCTGCGAAACCCGTCCAGTTTGCGAGAAGCACTACTTACATAGGCTCCGCAAAACTTGTGCAACGTTCTGGCATGAGCAGAACATTCCTCTCCGCACGATTCAGTACTGGCTCGGCCATAAGAGTTTGGAAACGACTCAGAAATATCTCGGGATTCAGAACAAGGAAGCGGTTCAGCAACAAATCAACGCGAAGAAATTTTAATCAGGAGGGCTCAGAAAAAGGGGGGCTCCGGCTTTTTCATTGAGTCCCACCAAAACCGATCCGCTTGCTGATTTCTGGCGTCATACCGCCCGAGGCTTTGAACCGCTTGGCAATCTTGTCCATGATCTTTTTCTGCTCGGGGGTGTTACCAGAAGGCAGAAAGCGGTACCAGCGGGCGAGTTGTTCATGCGAGGCTTTCTCGACTTGTTCGTTCGTGGGGAAGTCTGGACGATCTAGCATTTCTTTCCCTCTTTATCAGTAGAATTATATAACACCCTTTGCGCTGCCGTGAACGCTGAGGTGCCGAGATGAATTCCGGTTCCGAGGCAGAGAAAAGGGCGGTCAGCTTTAGCTCGCTCATTTCTCAAACAGACTTGTTTTCCAGCGTTGTGCTAATCTGAGTTGGTTACAGCCTATCTGGGTCGTCGAGTCGCAAAATAATGGATTCAGAAGTCCTCCAGTGTGCCAGAACTCTGTTCGAGAATCGTTTCGAAGCAGAAATCCGTCCTGCTCACAACATTCGTCTTTGGGAGACAAAAACGAAGTTCTCGATGGGAGCCCAACCTCCGTTATCAGGAGTCGATGCCCAGAGATTGATCGGTGCCGAGGTGCAATTCGCCAGAGAAGCCGCCACTGCACAAGCAGAATGTCTCGTGGCTGCAATAAAAACAGCGGGTCTAAGGTTCGATAATGAAGCGCTGCTAATTGGGTTGGGGAATACAAAAGAGTTGCTCGACAAGCATAAGCACAGTGCGACCAAGACAGTGTTTTCCGGATTTGCCCAACAAATAGACCCGGCGTTGAAAGCAGGGGTCGAACAAGACCTAGACGCTAAGTTCGCGCACATACACGATAGCGTTTTGAGGCTATTAAAATCGAAGGTGGCTGAAACAATTTTAGAGGCAAAAGCGGAAACGAAAAATAATTCAAACGACGCGGTTTACGCTCGTATGGCAATCGATGAAGCACGAAGAAGTATTTCGGAGAATGACAACAGACCACATCCTTGGGTGGGGGCTGTGGTGGTCAAAGGCGGTAAGGTGCTAAGTAAGGCGCATCGAGGGGAAGTGCCGGGCAACCACGCCGAGTTCGTCGCGCTGGAGAAAAACCTCCCCAACGTAACTGTCGCAGGAGCTACCGTTTACACAACTCTTGAGCCTTGCACAACACGGACTCCTCCTAAAATTCCGTGTGTGGATAGACTAATCGAACGCAAAGTAGCGCGTGTTGTCATCGGAATTTTGGACCCCGACGACAGAATCAGAGGAAAGGGACAGCGAAAATTGAGTAATGCGGGAATCGAAACCGCGTTATTTCCTCACGATTTGGCGATGGAAGTTGAAGAACTAAACCGTGAGTTCACACGGTTCTGCGAGAAACAAAGCCTGACATCACAGACCGACCCCGCAAAATCGTTCGCCCCGTCAGGCGGGTTGAAACCACTTGTTGTCCCACTTCGATATGGGCCTTCGCCGCCAAGTGCCGGAAAGCATACGATGGGACACCACGGCCTTATCGTTGCGAATCACGGTGAACCTGCTTACGATGTTTCGGTTTCGACTCCCAAAATCCAAATCGGAACCTCTGAGCTAAAGTTTGAAGGTAGCAAGCCTGTATTTACAAAAGCCGATGGGGACGCATTTTTTATCGGAACAATCGAACTCGCCCCGCACTATGAACAATCGGCAAAATCGAGCGGGACGTGAGCGTAGCTGGTGGGCTGTCGGTCCGATATGTTCGACAAGAGCGGACAAAGCAACCTGCATCAGCACCTCAAGACCATCCTAAACGATCTTGACGCTGATTGGGAGGGGTTCCTGCAAATAGGGTGAACTATGTGCCAGCGGGACAGCGTGTGACTTAGCGAATTTCACGTCGATGACCATAACGTGGGAAGACACTTTCGGCATTGTTTCAAGCTACCTGCGAGAGGTGTTCCATCGTAGCTTCCCTCCGTTCAAAGATGACGGCGAGGTTTCACCAGGTATGGTTGCTCTGCGAGATGCTTTCTATGCATTTCCAGTTCCTACTGATGCGCTGCTAATCGATTCTGGTAGGGTTCAACCCGTGGAACCAAGACTCTACCTGGACACGCAGGAGGAGGAAGGGCCTAATTGGACACTCATCGCACATCATGTGGGAGAAGCTCCAGGCCGGGGAATCACGTTTCACGGAACACGCCCTCTGGCGGGACTCGACACATATTGTTCTCTCGTGAAAGAACGGTTTGCGTTTCGGGACGACGACGGATCACTAGATATAATCAGAAATTTGAAGAGCACTGGATTTCGGGGCAGCGAATCCCTCGACATTGTTGATTTCATTCCTTTCGATATCCGTGAGCGGCCCGAAGCTTATGCCAGATACTTTTCCGAGTCGTTATTGATGGACGATTCGGAGATGCTGATTCCCAGATTTAGGAAGGAGATCGATTACAACGCCGCTTACGTCCTACACACAGACCCTGTCTTGAGTTTGGAAGACTGGACAAAAATCGACTCAACAACGGCTATGTTCGTGAACCTGTCGGATGGTAAGCCGCCAACGTTCCAGGATAGACAGGAAGCCGTTTGCGACATTCAATTGATTCCGAAAGTTCCACGCGACATACAACTCACTTTTCAAAGGGCTAAGGATATTTACATCTCTGGCTATTTCCGATACGACTTCTACACAGTTGCTGTGCATTACGCTGGTCTAGCTATTGAAGCGGCGGTCAAAGCAAGATGGACCGCGAGTCTCCCACAAAATGTGACGCTTGAATGCGGCGGCAAGACGAGGGACATGGTGTTTCCTTCTCAAACAAAGATATTCAAGTTTTTGATGAAAGAAAAATGGGATCGCAATAAGACGTTGGTTGATGGCAAACCATTTCCTGCTTCTACTGAGAAGCTCTTGGATTGGCTCGAACGAGAGGGGATAGTTACGAAATGGGAGAGGAGACGCTTGAGAACCGGCTTGGATATGCGGAACGCGCTGTCTCACGTCGAGCACTCCTCGACAAACATCCCTTCGTCAAACGAACTTCGGT
>QHZC01000316.1:0-386 GCA_003224515.1 Acidobacteriota bacterium | reverse complement strand
CTTTCGGCCTGACAAAATAGAAATCCAACTGCAAGGCTTCTCGCACTCGCTTTGGGAGTTTCAAGACGAGTTCAATATAACTTGGATGTGCGGGCAGGGCGATTGCGTACGATGTAAGATTGTCCGACATCCTCTGAAGAATCTCACCAAGAGCGTTGAGAAAGTAATTTCCCAACATCTGTCGGTATGACCCCTCTCCTTTTGCCTCGATGACAAGTCGCCTTTCGCCAAGAACTGCAAGAATATCCGAGCCGCTTTTCTGTCCCCATTTGATGTGGACTTCATACGCCAGTCCTTCAAGCGCGGATTTCATCGCCGCCTTTACTTCATCTTCGGTCATTCCGATGAAACCGTTTTTCTTGCCTTTGTACGCAAACTTCCTCACT
>QHZC01000311.1:1529-7324 GCA_003224515.1 Acidobacteriota bacterium | reverse complement strand
CGCGCTCGTCTCCGGCGCCCACGGCACCGAATACGTCTCCATCATCGCCATCGAAAAAATCATCGCCGCTCTCGACCCTGCGCAAGTCACCGGCACCGTCATTCTCGTCCAGCTCATCAATATCCAATCCTTCGAGCAGAAGGTCCCACACGTCAATCCCATCGACAACAAGAGCATGAATCGCTTCTATCCCGGCAAACCCGACGGCACGCAAACCGAACGCGCTTCCTACCTCATCACCAAGGAAATCGTCGACCGCTGCGATTACCTCATCGACTATCACGGCGGCGACCTCGACGAGAGCCTCCGCCCCTACGCCTACTGGGGCCCCACGGGCCGTGAAGCCCAGGACCACACCTCCAAGGAAATGGTCCTCGCCTTCGGTCTCGATCACATCATCATCTGGCGCGAACGCCCCACCGACCCCGCCGCCACCCGCTACCTCGATAACACCGCTTCCGTCCACGGCAAGCCGTCCATCGTCGTCGAAGCCGGCCACGCTGGCACCGTTGAGTCCGACGACGTCGCCCTCCTTGTCAACGGCACCCTCAGCACCATGCGCGCCTTGAAGATGCTTCCCGGGGACTCGCATCCCATTGAAAATCCCGTCTGGATTGAAAAATTAGTGGACGTCCTCGCCGACGGCCCCGGCATCTGGTATCCCCTCGTCAAGCGCGGCACTTACGTCTCCGCCGGAATGAAGCTCGGCATCATCACCGACTACGTCGGCAAAGTCATCGCCGAGCCCCGCGCTCCCGTCTCTGCCGTCGTCCTCCACGTCAACGCCGTCCCCTCCCTGAAAAAAGGCGACAACATCGCCGACCTCGGCGTACCTGCCGCCAAAGCTCCGTAATCTGTTTTCCGCTCTTGCCGCTTACGTGCTCGCCTGTGTGGGGCGGACCTCCGTCCGCCCTCTACCGTCATTTCGAACGGAGCAGGCCGACTTTTTCTTCCCGCTTCGCTCACGCGAAGCGGTCGACCCGGGGATGTCAGAAATCTGTCTTTCCTTGAGCCGCGCACAGAGGACCCTTGCCACATCATCGTCCGCCGTCGGCACGGCTATACCGCGACCAGCTTCGGCATCGCCACCGGCCTCGCCATCTTGCTCCTCTCCTTCGGGTCCAGCGTCCTCTTCCTCCACAAAAAACGCCTCGACTCCTACTCCGTACGCCCCACCGTCTAGGGTCAGCTTGCGGATGCGAGACTCTGCGCCATCGCTCGATCTCTGCGCGCTAACTAAGTCGTCCACAATTCTGTGGCGTAGCCATTGGCGATGGCGCCCTTCAGTAAGATCCTGAGCAGCCGGCGCTCTTGACTTCGCGTGAGCCCTCTCGGACGACCCGGAGAGAATCCCACCCGCAGGGAATCGACGCCGCGTTGTAGCCACTCATTCCGCAAACGCATGCGTAACGGATGCCCCGAGCAACCTCGTTCAAGGACAACTCTCCATCCAGCAGTTTCAGCGCCCGCCGGCGTCGATCGGAAAGCAGGTCGGCCGAAGCCTTTGGGCGCGTTTGGACCTCCGGTCTCTTCGAGATCCAATATTTTGCATTATTTTATGTGAGATCAATATTCCTTCCCGCGTCTCTTTGTATTTCGTTTTTCAACTTTCAACTTAGAACTTATAACTTTCAACTTCCGCCTCCAACTGCCCCAACTGCCGCCTCGCATTGCTCCATTTCCGCAGCCAGAGTATCCTCTCCCTTCTCATGGAGGACTCGGATGCGAATCGGTGCGGCAGGGAAGTGGTTCCTCATTGGAATCGTCGTCACAACTATTTTTTGCGTTTCGGCGAACGCGCAGCAGTTCGACCAGAAACTCTATTCGGAAATGCGTTGGCGCTGCATCGGGCCGTTCCGCGGCGGCCGCACTGTGGCCATCTCCGGCGTGCCGCACCAGCCGAACGTTTTCTACACGGCCGCCGTCAACGGCGGCGTCTGGAAAACCACCGATTTCGGAAATACCTGGAATCCGATTTTCGATGACCAGCCCACCGGCTCAGTCGGCGCGCTTGCCGTTGCTCCTTCCGATCCGAACGTCATCTACGTCGGCAGCGGCGAAGGATTGCAGCGCCCCGATCTCGCGACCGGCGATGGCGTCTACAAATCCACCGATGCCGGAAAATCATGGAGGCACCTCGGTCTGCGTGACGCACAACAAATCACCACGATTCTCATCGACCCGAAAGACCCCAACCGCGTTTTCGTTGCCGCCGAGGGGCATCCTTATGGCCCGAACACCGAGCGCGGTGTCTTCCGTTCCACCGACGGCGGCCAATCCTTCCAGAAAGTTCTCTACAAGGACGAAAACACTGGCGCCGCCGATCTTGCTTTCGATCCCGCGAATCCGCAGACGATTTACGCCGTGTTGTGGGCCGCTCGCGTTGCGCCGTGGGAGATTCGCAGCGGCGAATCGTTCATCCGTGCAGGAAGCGGCCTTTTCAAATCCACCGATGGCGGAAGCAATTGGCACCAGCTCACGAAAGGTCTACCCGCCGACGGTGATGGTCTGGGCCGCATCGGTATTGCCGTTTCGCACAGCCAACCGAACCGCGTTTACGCCACAGTGGAGGCAAAGAGAAATGCGTAAACGCCGACCGTCGCATCGGTGGCCGCGGCCCGGGCGCGATGGGCATCGCCGTCGCGCCGGACAATCCGGACTTGATTTACGTCGCGAACACCACGACGTGGAGATCCACCGACGGCGGAAAAACATTTGTGGGGTTCAAAGGCGCCCCCGGCGGCGACGATTACCAGCGCATTTGGATCAGCACGGAAAATCCGCAGATTATCGCGCTCAGCTCCGATCAGGGCGCGGTCATCAGCGTGAACGGCGGCACGACGTGGAGCACTTGGTACAATCAGCCAACGGCGCAATTTTATCACGTCACCACTGACAACCGTTTTCCGTATTGGGTTTACGGCGCGCAGCAGGAAAGCGGCTCCGTGGGGACGCAGAGCCGGAGCGATTATGGTGAAATTACTTTTCGCGATTGGCATCTTATCGGGATCTTTGAGTATGGATATATTGCGGTCGACCCGCTCGACCCGAATTTTCTTTATGGCGACTGGCTCACGCGTACGAAGCAGGATATCGGCGAGTACGCGAAGGTTACGCCGGAGCCGATTCGCCGTGGCGAGTATCGTTATGCGCGCACGCTGCCGGTGGTGTTCTCGCCGCTGGAGCCGCAAACGCTCTACTTCGCGGCCAACGTGCTTTTCAAGACGACCGATGCGGGAAATAGTTGGCAAGTCATCAGTCCCGATGATCTCACGCGCGAATCCTATGAAATCCCCGCGAATCTCGGTGTTTTCGCCGCGAGCGATCCGGAAAAAGGAAAGCACCGCGGCGTTATCTACGCTGTCGCTCCTTCTTTCAAAGAAGCGAACACAATTTGGGCGGGCACCGACGACGGATTGATTCACATCACGCGCGACGGCGGGAAGACCTGGCAAAACGTCACGCCGCCACAGTTGAAGCCGTGGAGCAAAGTTTCCATAATCGAAGCCTCGCACTTCGATGCGGGGGCGGCGTACGCGGCGATTAATTCATTCCGGCTCGATGATTTGCGCGCGCACATTTATCGCACGCGCGATTTCGGCAAAACGTGGACGGAAATCACAAAAAATATTCCCGGTGGTGGTGCGAGCAACGTGGTGCGCGAGGATCCGGTTCGAAAAGGTCTGCTGTTCGCCGGAACGGAAGGCTCCGTCTATGTTTCCTTCAACGATGGAGACGATTGGCAGCCGCTGCAGCTCAATCTGCCGCACACGTCTATGCGCGATCTTGTGATTCATGGCGACGATCTCATTGTCGCCACGCACGGCCGCTCGTTTTGGATTCTCGATGACGTTACTCCCCTGCGCCAGCTTTCCGAGCAGGTTAGAAAATCATCGGCATTTCTCTTCGTACCTCAGGACGCGATCCGTTTCCGGTGGAACCGCAATCCGGACACGCCGCTGCCGCCGGAATTCCCCGCCGGAAAAAATCCTCCCGACGGCGCCATCATCGACTACTACCTCGCGTCTAGTTCGAACAAACCGGTGATGCTGGAGGTTTTCGATGAGCAGCAGCATCTCGTGCGTCGCTATTCCAGTTCAGACAAGCCCGAGGCGATGGAAAAAATCGCCGGCGAGCATCCCATCCCGATGTACTGGGTGCGCCCCGCGCAAATTCTTTCGGGGGCAGCGGGAATGCACCGTTTTGCGTGGGATCTGCATTACCCGTCGCCGGATTCTCTTGGGCACGAATTTCCGATTTCTGCGATCGCGCACGACACGCCAAAATATCCGCTGGGAGCGTGGGTGCTGCCCGGCAACTACACGGCAAAACTCAGCGTGGACGGGAAAACGTACTCAGCTCCGCTCGTTATTCGAATGGATCCGCGCATCAAAACTTCATTTGCGGACCTTCGCAAGCAGTTTGAAATGCAAAGCGGCTCGGTCGAAGGAATGAACGAAAGCTTCGGAGTGCTCTTGCAGGTTCAATCGGTGCGCGCGCAGTTGAAGGAACACGGCGCGAAAGCGGGAAAGGGCACTCTTGCCGAGGCCATAGCGGCTCTCGACAAACAAGCCGCCGAACTGGAAGGCGCAGCACAGAGCAATTCCTTGGGCTTACCGCCCGGCGCGAAGCAACCGGAAAATCTTTCCAGCTTGAACCAGCATTTCGGTGGCATCCTGGCGGTTGCGGACAGTGCCGACGCCGCGCCCACGACCCAAGCTATTGCTGTTTACAAGGAACTCCAGGAGGCTCTGGAGAAACTCGTCACGCGCTGGACGAGAATCCGGGAGCAGGATATTCCGGCGCTGAATGCGGAACTCAGGAAAGCCGGATTCGCTGCGATCGATCCGACCAAAGCAGCCGATACCGCTCCTTCCGCCGAAGCGGATGGAGACGATGAACCATGAATTGTCTCGCGATGGAATTTCGAAAGGCGTCCAAATGAAGAGTTTACGTTCGTTTCAAATTGTGCTTGGTTCTGCGCTCCTTTGGCCCACGGGATTTCTGCTTGCGGCTATTGGCCACGCGCAGCAGATTCCCGAATCGCTCTATTCGGAAATGAAATGGCGAATGATCGGGCCGTTCCGCGCGGGAAAGGTGAATGCCGTCGCGGGGGTTTCGGGCAATGCGGGCGTCTACTATTTTGGGGCGGACGGCGGAGGGGTGTGGAAAACGACGGACGGGGGCACGGTCTGGAAGCCGATTTTCGACAAGGAGCAAGTCGCGTCGATCGGGGCTATGACTCTGGCGCCTTCGAATCCGAACATCATTTACGTAGGAACGGGCGTCAATACGATTCTTTCCGACAGCAGCTACGGAGATGGAGTTTACAAGTCCGTTGATGGCGGGGAGAACTGGCAGCATATCGGACTGGAGGACACGCGACATATTGGGAGAATCCTGGTCGATCCGCGGAATCCGGATCTCGTGCTGGTCGCGGCGATGGGCCACAGTTCAGGGCCGAATGAAGAGCGCGGAGTTTTCCGCTCAACGGATGGCGGGCGGAACTGGAAGAAAGTACTGTACAAAGACAATGTTACGGCGGCCGTGGATCTCTGTTTTGAGCCGGGAAATCCGCGAGTGGTGTACGCGACACTGTGGCACGGCATTCGAAAGCCAGGACAAAAAGGAACATCGTACGGGCCCGGCAGCGGGCTCTATAAGTCTGTGGACGAAGGCCTCACTTGGACGCAAATCACGGGGCACGGACTTCCGGAAGGAGAGTGGGGGCGAGAGGGAGTTGCGGTTGCGCCGGGGAATCACGGACAACGCGTGTACGTGATTGTGGAGGCGAA
>QHZC01000311.1:0-1505 GCA_003224515.1 Acidobacteriota bacterium | reverse complement strand
TATTCGTGGACCCGAAGAACGCCGACGTTGTTTATGTGCCGTCGCAAAACCTGTACCGCTCGACCGACGGAGGGCGCACGTTTACAGCGATCAAGGGCGCTCCAGGTGGCGACGATTACCACACGGTCTGGATCGATCCGACGAATTCGCAACGAATCATGCTCGGTGTGGATCAGGGAGCGACGATCAGCCTCAACGGAGGCGAGTCCTGGAGCACGTGGTACAATCAGCCGACGGGACAATTTTATAGCGTCGCGACGGATCACCGGTTTCCTTACAGGGTGTATGGACCGCAACAGGACAGCGGGACCGCAGGCATCTCCAGCCGTGGCAACAACGGACAAATCACGGAACGCGATTGGTACGCCGTCGGCCCAGGAGAGAGCGGTTATACGATTCCCGACCCGTTGGACCCCGATGTGGTCTACAACGCGGGTCCAGGCGGCAACGTCGTGCGTTTGTCAAAAATCACGGGGCAGGCGCGGGATATTTCCCCTGCGCCGGTCTCGTTTGGCAGCAAGTACCGTTTCAACTGGACACAGTTTCTCTTGAAAACGACGGATGCAGGAACGGGCTGGCAGGCCGTGAGTCCCGACCTGACGCGTACTCGCGCAGCTGAAAAAGATTCGAAACAGGTGCTTGGCACGATCCTGACGATCGCGCCTTCGGAGGTTAAGGAAGGTCTCATCTGGGTTGGAACGAATGATGGGAACATCCAGCTCACCAAGGACGGTGGAGCGACGTGGCAGAACGTCACGCCAACGGGCTTATCGGAATGGAGTACGATCAGCATTATTGAATCGTCGCACTTCGAGGCCGGTGTGGCTTATGCAGCGGTCAATCGAAACAGTCTCGATGATTTGCGGCCACACATTTTTCGGACACGCGATTTTGGAAAGAGCTGGCAGGAAACTGTCAACGGCATTCGCGACGGCGATTTTGTCCGCACCGTGCGCGAGGATCCAGTTCGCAAGGGATTGCTGTATGCGGGGACGGAACGGGAAGTTTACGTTTCGTTTGATAGCGGAGATCACTGGCAATCACTGCGGTTAAATATGCCAGTTGTAGCCATCCATGACCTGGCCGTCGAGCAGGATGACCTGGTGGCGGCGACGTATGGACGTTCGTTCTGGATCCTCGACGATGTCACGCCGCTTCGCCAGTTGGGTGTGCGCGCAGCGTCTTCGAACGTGCATCTCTTAGCGCCGCGAAACGCCATCCGCGTGCGCCGCGACGAGAATCAAGACACGCCGCTGCCTCCGGAAGTTCCTGCGGGAAAGAATCCTCCCGATGGTGCAATCCTGAATTACTTTTTGCCGGCGAATTCTGCCGGAGACGTTCAGCTGGAAATTTACGACGCGGATGAAAAACCAGTGCGGAGTTTTTCCAGCGCGCCTGCGCCGGAAGAGCCGAAAGAGCCGGAAGAAACCCCATTCGTGGCGAAGTACTGGATCGCGCATCCCCGGGCGCTTTCGAAAGCAGCGGGAATGCACCGTTTTGTTTGG
>QHZC01000310.1 GCA_003224515.1 Acidobacteriota bacterium | reverse complement strand
CATCATCGCCGGGTAGATCGCGGCAAGGCCCTCGGTTCGTTCGATGTGATTCAGCATCCAGGACTTCGCTTCGCGCAACGCGCGCTGGCGCAGCGGCTTCCAGGGCAATTTTTCGTAGAGCTTCAACCCACGATCCAAAGCCAGGAAAACGTTTTTCCAGGAAAGGAGCTGCTTGCTCCAATCGAACGCCGCGGTCTTTCGCGTGGGGTCCTTGAACAATTCGTCGACTCGGGCGCGCTCGGGCAAGCGCCATTCGGGCCGCAGCGAGGACAGGATGGCCATGGGAATCACGATGCCGCGCGTCCAGGAAGACATCTCGTAAATGTTGAAATAGAACCAATTCGGCAGGAGCATCAACTCCGGCGGAATCGACGGAACGAGTTCCCACCCGACAGCACCGACCAACGCCAGGTAGAACCGCACGTAGGAATTCGTGTGCTCCAGGCCGCCGAGACGACCGACGGTCTCGCGCGCTTGCAGCATATGGCGCGCTTGCTCGGAAGGCCCGCCCGGATAGATGGACCAGCCGCCATCGGCGAGCTGCCGGCGGCGCACATAATTTGCCAGCTTGGCAATGCGCTCTGGATCGGCCTTTCCGAGAACGTGCAGGTAATAGATGTAATCGGATTCCAGGGTGGTGTCCGCTTCGAGCTCGCCCTGCCAATATCCTTCCTCTGCTTGAAGGGAAAGGAGGTGATTCGCGCCGCGCTCGATGGTTTTTTCCAGGCGCTTCGCCCAGTCCTGTTCCTGTGACGGCACAAGCACAGGTACAACGGGGATCTCTTCTCCCATTCGGGCGAATGAAGCCATCAGTGCTCCCCCCGGAGCGGAACTTCAAGCTGGCATGTCCAGCAGGCCTCGACAGCCAACATTTGAATCAGCTTAACTGCCGTGCTGCGTATCACTTCCCCACAAAAATGGCGCGGCGGTTAGGGTTCGAATAACACGAGTACTACTAAATTATCGCCGCCTTCGTGCTGACGGTCAACGGCTAAGATGCGATGCACGCAGCTCCGCGTTGTCAAATCGAAACACTTGCGGGCCCGTCGAGCATTCGCTGAACGAGCGAGTGCAACGGCTCGGGCAGAGGCTCACCCTCACCTTGTGACACGGATGGTTTCTCCTTGAGCAAACGTGCCGGAAGCTTCATCCACACTGGTCCAATCGATGGGAAAGTGTCCGCCGAACCCCGGAACACTAGAGCATCCGCGCGGTCCAGAGCAATGCGAGCCGAATCCTTGAAATCTTCCTTGGCCGGATCGACCACGGCAAAATACAAGCTGGGTTTGAGGAATTGCAGCAAGGAATTGCTTTCCACAATCAGCGGCGGCAACTCCCCCACAGCATCCGGGAGTGTTTCCTGTAATGCAGCCCTCAGGAGCGGCAGACCTTCCGCGAGAAATCCTTGTTTGGTTCTGAGCCAGAACGAACGCCGTGCCCCAGCCGCCAGGAAACGTGCACTGTCCGTTCCCGTGTCCGGCTGGGTCTCCCAGTGGATCGCACAGACATGCTCATCGGGTGCACAACCGCAATTCTCTCCATTCTGGGCGCAGACGCCGTGCCCATACTGGGTGATCTTTCCCGCGATCCAGTTCGCCGGGCGAAAGGCGGAGATCACGTCGCACACCAGTTGCGTCTTGCCAATGCTGCGCGTGTGCCCGCCAACGACGATCATGCGCCATCGGGCTGATGATTTCTTGTCATTTCCCGCCAAGCTTTTCCTCTATTTCTTTGATGCGCGCGGCCAGTTCCGGAAGCCGGCCGTACCACGCGAACAACTCCTTGAATTTCTCCAGGGAACGAGCCGGTGTTCCCCAAACTGTCTCACCGCTACGAATGGTTTTCCCTCCGAGCACGCCGCTTTGCCCGCCGACCACGGCACCATCCTCCAGCTTGCAATGCTCGCCAAAGCCTGCCTGCCCGCCCACAACCACGTGGTTTCCAAAAACGCACGACCCTGACAATCCTACCTGGGCCGCAACCACCGTATGCGCCCCCATCTGACAGTTGTGACCCACGTGCACCAGATTGTCCAGCTTCACGCCTTCCGCGATGCGCGTGTCGTCGAGTGAACCGCGATCGATCGTGGTGTTCGCCCCGATTTCCACGTCATCGCCAATCTCCACAATCCCTGCCTGCGGGAATTTCCAGTATTTCCCCTCACCGAGCGCATAACCGAAACCGTCCGCCCCAATCACCGCGCCTGAATGAATCTCTACGCGACTCCCGAGGCGTACGCCCGCGTACAGCGTGACCCGGGGGTGAATTCGGCAATTCTCGTCGATCCAGCAGCCCGCACCGACCACCGAGTGTGCACCGATCTGCGTGCCGGCGCCGACATGTGTATCTTCACCAATCACGGCGTACGGCCCGATACCTACTTCCGGCCCTACGCGCGCGAGGGGCGCGACGATCGCCGTCGGATGAATCCCCGAAGCAATCGGGGTGCGCCCGAGCAGCAGCTCGGCTGCTCGCGCAAACGCCACCTTGGGTTGCGCGCTTCGCAATACCGTTTTGCCCGGTAGCGCTATTCCCTCAGCCGCAATAACACAGATCGCCGCCGAAGCCGAGGCGCGCTGCGTATGCTTCGCGGATTCCACATAGATCAAATCGCGCTCTCCAGCTCGCCCCGGCGCGGCGACTCCGCCAAGTTCGGCTGTGCCATCGCCTTCCACTCTCGCGCCAATCGCCTCGCCCAACTCCTGTGCTGTTCGTCTCATCGTCAACCTCACTGGAAATCGTATGGCGATGGCTCGCCCTTCGGTCTGGTGTTCCACCGCCCGTGCACCCAGACCCACTGTTCGGGGTACTTCCTGATAATCTCTTCAATTAATTTCGTAAACTTTTGGGTATTCTCCAAAACGTCTTGTTCCATATCTCCCGTTCGAACCAACTCCACTGGCGGGTCGAAGCGCAACCTGTATTTTCGTCTAGGTTCATCCCAAACGGCATATCCCGGCACGACCGCTGCATCGGTATGCAACGCCACACGCGCAATCCCCGTAGTCGTGCTGGCCGCCTTCCCAAAGAAATCTACGAAAACTGCTTCTTCCGGCATGCTGTTCTGGTCCGCCAGAATCCCGACCGTTCCGGCCTCTTTCAATACCTTCAGCATCACGCGCGCCGATTCATTCTTGAAAATCGGACGATTCCCTGACAAACACCGGTAACCATTCACGAGTGCATCGATCCTGTGGTTGTCGATTCGCCGGGCCATGTAGTGCAGAGGAAATCCGTAGAGCGCGTGCGCAAAAGAGGACAGCTCCCAGGCCCCGATGTGCCCCGTCAGATAGAGCACGCCTTTCCCGCGCCGCTGAAACTCGGCCGCCATCCAACCCAGATTCCGCAGCATGCGGCGAATGACTGATCTACGCCGTGCGCGGCTCCACTCCGGAAAGGCAATGCGCAAATTCACTTCAGCGGTTTTCCTCAATCCAGGCAGCAGCGCGTAGAAAAGGCGCGCCACTCCTGCGGCGAGACTCCGTGCCAGCGGACGTGGCAACACACCCAGCCCTTTCAGAATGACCCACACTGCCGCGTGTTCGACCCATTCCCTCATCACTTGTTCAAGTTCGTAAGGTGTCTCCCGCCGGGCGACAGTATGCAAGAGGTCCGTCGCTGGAAGATAGTGGTTCGATGTTAGACTCAGCCTTCCGTGACCGAAACGACCGCTGCCACAGCCGAAAACCTGCCCACCAGCGCCGCCGCCCGGATCGGCTGGGCCATCCTCATCTTCGCGACGCTTTATGTCTGCTACTTCAGCCATCTCGGCGCCATCGGCTTCGTCGGGCCTGACGAGCCGCGCTACGCCTGGATCGCGCGCGACATGGCCGAGACCGGCGACTGGGTCACCCCGCGCCTTTACGGAAAGCCCTGGTTCGAAAAGCCGGTTCTCTACTACTGGGGCGCCGCGCTGTGCTTCAAGCTCTTCGGCGTTAGCGAAGCCTCCGCGCGGCTGCCGAGCGCGATCTCCGCGCTGCTGGCCACACTTGCCCTTGCCTGGCTGGCGCTGTGTCTTTACGGCTCGGAAACCGCTCGATGGCTGCTGCTGCTGTTTCCGACCACCGTTGGCATGATTGGCTTCTCTCACGCCGCCTCCATGGACACGCCCTTCAGCGGGATGCTAACGATCACGATGGTCTGTGCTGCCGTCATCCTGGGTCTCACGCGAAATGAGCACACACCCATCCTCCCGCGCACTCCCTGGCTCGCCTTGCTGCTCTCCGGATTCTTCCTCGGTCTCGCCATCCTCGCGAAAGGCCCTGCCGCCGTGGTTCTTTCCGGCGGCGCCATATTTTTCTGGGGGCTCTTCACCAAGCGCTGGCGCGACGCCGTCCGCCTGCTTCATCCCATCGCGATCACATCGTTCTGTTGCAACGCCCTTCCCTGGTACATCCTCTGCGCCCACCGCAACCCCGACTTCTTCCACATCTTCATCATCGAACATAATTTCAAGCGCTACCTCACCCCCGGATTCCAGCACATCCAGCCCTTTTGGTTTTACGTCCCGGTCCTCTTGGTCGCTTTCCTTCCTTGGATTGGTATTTTCCTGTGGTCGCTCGTACGGGGCATCGCCAATCTTTGGCGCACACGATGCACCACGGAGCCCACCTGGCTGCTCATTTGCTGGGCGGGGTTTTGTCTGCTCTTTTTTTCCGTATCGAAATCGAAACTTCCCGGCTACATCCTGCCTGCTTTTCCAGCGATCGGACTACTCATGGCACGGGACCTGAGCGGTCGCCTGCAGCAGGGGCTTAACGCGGTTCGCTGGCTGTGCTTGGGAGTCGGTCTGACTTTCGTTATATTAGGTGTGGCGGCTTACCAGCTGAATAACAGAATCCCTTTCGTTACAGCTATCCGTCCAGCACCTACTGTTAGGCTCTTCGCTCTATTCATGGTTTCTGGTGGAATTGTAGTCGGTACGCTGGGGCTCCTGCGGTCGGGACGCAAGGCACTAGCGCTGGCCGCTATCGTGCTCCCCGTCTTCATGACCTTCGGAACTGAAGACCTGCGGCAACTAGACGACGGAGTATCTGCGCGCCTTGTCGCCCAAAGAGCGAAAGATCACTTGCCCTCGGCGGAACTAGACATTGCAACCACATACAAGCTTCAACGTGGGCTTAAATTTGGCCTGAACTTCTATCTCCACAGGGAGCTAGCCGAATGGTCCCCACCCTCCGGCCACGGCTCAATTGTCTTTACAACGCACGGGCACGCAAAAGAGCTGGAACAGATGGGTGTCCACTGTCATCGAGATGGGCCATATCCAGCCATAGAGATTTGCATAGATTCGAGCACGGTTGCGAACCTAACGGACAGCCTTCCCCGTAGCGGGCAGCCTCACTAGAAAGAACGATACGACGCGGTTCTCATACGTGCGCTTCTCTTCGTCGCCCAAGCTCACAAAGTTCCCGTGCGGAATGATGGCCTGCTCGCGCGGCTCCGACGCCTTTAGAAACAGCCGCCGCGTGGTCTCCGCCAGCTCCGGGTCGTCCAGCGCCTGAATATACAGCGTCGGGACGCCGAGCACGGTAATCAACTTCCCGGAAAGCGGTGGGTCATCGCGGTGTGCGTAGTTCAAGTACTCAAAACTGAACACCGCCGCACGTACCATGAAAGGAAACCCGCCCAGGCCGTTGCGCTCCACACCCACCTTAACCATCTGCTTTGGTTGGTCATACACTGAGTCCAGTACCAGCGCGCGAATCCGCTTATCGCTTTCCGCTTCGCGTAGCGCCGCGTAGGCGCCAAGGTTATAGCCCCAAAGCCCGAACCGCGTTGGATCCAAATCAGGTCGCGCGGCCAGGAGATCGACCGCCGCGCGCACCTCGTCCGCTTCGCGATAGCCGAGCGTGCTGATTCCGGGGTTTGCCCCATGCGCCGCAAAATCAAAAATAAAAACGTTGTACTGGTGGTCCTGCAGTGCCGATTCCAGCGTCAACAGCTCACCGCGGCTGGACTCGTAGCCATGGCAAAGAATAATCGTCGGCGCGCCTCGAAACCCGGGAAAGAACCACCCCTCCCGCTTTCCGGTGCCCCCCGGCACCAGGAAATCCAGCACCTCCGGCCGACCGGGAAAACTCGCCATGTTGATTTCGGAACTGGTTCGTTGCGGTTTCACGATTCGATAAACGAGAAAACCCGCTATGGCCATCGTTGCCAGCACGGCAAAAAAGACCAGGGCCAATAGAGCCATCAGCAACTTGGTGTACCAGCGGGTCGGGTAGCGGAGTTCGTACAGGATCTGCATTCGTCGTCTGCGCAACTGGGCTGGCGGCGTTGGCCGCTTCTTCTATACCTCACAATATGAACGCAATACTTGGCATCCTAGCACACCTCCTTTGTCGCACTGGCCGCACCGCCTCCCGTTGTGTCGGATTTGTATCATCCGCGGCGCGCTAGCCACTCGCCCGCATCGAATCGGCTATGATAGTGTTCGCGCGGCAGGGGCCGGGCCGCTTACCGCCCATCCATGAACATCGTCGATTTGCGACAGACCACAGTCCGCCAGATTGAGCCGCTGCTCGAAGAAGAAGCGCGGCATTGGCGCGACGAATTGCACTGGGACTACCGCGGCGCCCTCGAACTCATCAAACGGTTCCTTGACGCGCATGCCCTTGCCGGATGCGTAGCGTTCGAAAACGGTTCCGCGGCGGGATATTCCTTCTACGTCCTCGAGGATCAAAAAGGACTGATCGGGGGGCTTGAAGAATTGCTCGTCTCCATGCGCGCCATCCCGCATCTCGCGCGCATCGAAGCGCAGCTGATGCCCTTCAGCGGCCCCGTGGACACACCACTCCTCGACCAGGGATTCCACCTGTACACGCGCCAGTTCATGCTGCTGGATCTACAGAAGCTGCATGAGGCGAGATCCGGCGCCTCGGGCAGCATGCGCCTCAACCGCTGGAACGACCGCTACTTCGAGCCTTGCGCCAAGTTGATCTATCTAGCTTACGCGAATCACGTTGATGGCGAGATTAATGACCAGTACTGCAGCCGCGGCGGTGCGTTGAAATTTCTAAAAAACATCATCCTGCTTCCCGGGTGTGGGCAATTCGTGCCGGGCGCATCCTTCATTCTTAACGAGCCCGGCAGCGATGAGCTTATCGCCGCCGTTCTAACCAGCGAAGTGTCACCGGGCGTCGGCCACACCACGCAAATCTGCGTCCTGCCTGGTTACCAGGGACACGGCCTCGGCCGCATGCTTATGCAAACTTCCGCCGAAGCCCTTCGGTCGATGAAATTCAGGGAATTAACGCTGACCGTAACATCGGATAACCGCACCGCCGTCCAGCTCTACGAAAAACTCGGCTTTCACACCATTAAATCCTTCACTGCTGGCGTATGGCCGCGTTAAGCGGGGTTTCTGCAGCGTTTCTTAATAACCAGGAAGCCCGCTCCTCGCTACCCGTTGAACGATCTCCTTGGAAGCACAACACGCCTTGGGAAGCCGTCTCAATGGCCCCGTGCTTTGAACACAAAATCCATATTCTTGGCTTCTCCGGCCGCAACGGTGATGACTTGTTTCATGGCCCCTAGTTTTTCGTGCCAGGCCTCCACGGTGTATTCACCGGGCGGCAAATTGCGCAGATCGAAGTGTCCGTCCGTGCCGGTGACTGCGAAGAAAGGGTGCTTGAACACGGCGATGTAGCTGCGCATCCACGGATGCACGTTGCATTTGACAGGAATTGCGATCTCCTCCCGCGCGAAGGTTTCTTCAAACGTCGTGCCCGCAGGCTGCGCCTTATTCCATTCGCGGTTGTTGATCGGAACCGGATGGATATTGTGCGTTGTACTGTCATCATTCACCATGCGCAGCTTCTGCTGAGCTTGAACGCCGACCACGTGCGGCAGATACATGCACCCTTTTTGGTCAACCACAACTGGTTCAGCGGGAACGTCGAAGGTGCGGTTGCCAAGCCCCTCGGAAACAAAAACGATCACGTTACCGAGCGTGCCGCCGCTTCCCGTCACCAATTCTTCGTTGACAGCAGGCCCGGGATGCGCCTTGGCACAACTCGGATCCGCGGCCATACTGATTCGGTTGGGCTGAGGCAGTTGACCCTCGATTCTGACCCGGCCGGCTACTGAACTTGCCCCGTGGGTGTCGGGTTTGGCCAAGCCCAAATTTGGTGCCGCCAAATTCCCAAGGTTCGGGAGTAGTCCGAAAAAACCTAGCATCAAACTGAAATACAAACCCTTGAGTCGCATGAGAATTCCTTCCTGTGGACGCACTAATGTAAAGTCTTAAGCACCGCGAACGGTGCTTGCCGCTCGGAGAAAAGAACCGTCATCCACGGTGCTGCCGTCCCGCTGTCGCCCGGCAACGGCTGACGCTTGGCTCGGGGGAAATTCCTATGCCGTCAATCCCACGCAGTAGCCTTGCGTGAATCCGGCGCCAAGAGATTTCAGGTCCTGCCATTCGAAACGCCTTGATGTTTCTTTCAACGCATTTCGAGCCCGTCTATTGCTGCTGAAGGTAGTAACCTTGCTGGTAGCCGTTTGAGTAGGCTTGCCGATAGAAACGGATGTACTCTTCGGGATTAGCATTCGCTTCCAAGTAGCCCTGGCCCGCGGTGCGATAATTGGCCGTCTTCTCAACCTGGAAGGGCTGCGCCTTAACGCGATCAGAGGCGCCATCCAGCGTTCCGTCACAGTAGCCCGCCAATTCCGCTGCAGTGGGCTCCGTCAATTTTCCCGACTGAGCCTCGGTGTACTCGCGGTAGCCCTGTTCGTACCCGGCTATGAACACGGCCCGGTCGGCGTTGTTACTCCAGCGGCCAGTGCTGAGGCGGGGAGCTCTACCGTCCTGAACATCGAGCTTCGCCTGATACAGTCCGTCGCGGAAAGCCGCGTCGATAGCTTGCGCTCCCTTACCTGCTACGACCTTTGGCCGATAAGCCGAGACTCCCACCAAGGCCACGATCGCGAGCCCCAAACTCACATCCAAGATAAAAAGCCCATGTCTTTTCACAATCTCACCTCATAGTCAGTGCTTGCAGGAGAGGGAGGAGCTTGCAGCTTGCGCACACAAATAGCTCCCGGCTCCCGTGTACACCCTGAGCCGCCTCGGTCTGACGCGCTGCCCTAAAGCAGAAAGAAACAGCGCACACCCCTGCTTGCGGGCGCAATCCGGGAGCAACTAAACGAAGCACTATCCGTACCGACAAGTACCGCGGTAGCGCCGCCGAATGGCGTGATCACGAGCGTCCGATCGCAATCTCACATATTCGACTTGCCCATTTAATCCGCGGTGTGCTTACAAATCTTTGATGAATCGCAAAGTAGGTGTAAAGTGCTTGTAAACTCCATTAAACGAGCGTTGGAGTTCATCTTTGCAAACCCAGCTCTACAAGAGAGTCGGCTCACACGCCATCAAGCCCTTCACCGTCGGCGTCTCGTCGCGCTGATCGCGATGTGACGGGCACTTTGCTGCCCTGTTTACCCTGAGTCTTGAAGGGGGGACCGAACGGCCGATCCGGACGCCGTACTCCGTCGTTAGCAGTCACTCCCGAAGGGCGACAGTGCACTCTCCGATAGGCTGCCCTCCTGTCCAAGTGAACGTGAATCGCGGAGGTCACCAGCGACTTTTCAGAAGCGGGACTTTCCCGCCTTCAAATTGCGTACTTTACCCGATTGCGCTAGATACAAAGCAATCCTATAGGTCCATTGGGGTCATAGTGTAGAAATCTCAGGTGAGTCCGGCCCAGGGCCAGTGGAAATGGTGGCTTCACCTATTCCCGCGACTGCATGAAGGAAGCACAAGCTGGGAACCGGGGAATAGCAGGTGAGCTCCCGGTCGTATGGTTTCGTAGCCTCTCGGTTGCTCGCACGTACAACTGGGGTTGGACAAGGCACCTTGGGCCAGTAGGCTCCAGGTGTGGTGTGTTGGGACGGCCGAGGCTCTTGCACACGTCAGGAAGGTTCATGTGAGTTCCGATCGCAAGCGGCGGAGGATATTGATCGTCGGGGAAGGACCATTGGCCCGCGACGACATGCGTATTTTACTTGGAAGCGCGGGGTGCGAGTGCATGGTCGCCTCGAACGTCCAAGAAGGGCTGGCCAGGATGGAAAAAGAAAGTTTCGACGCTGTTGTACTTGACCCGCAATCCTCAAGCTCGCAAGCGGCAGAGGTGCTTTCGAGAATTAACGAATTTCATCCGAATCTCCTAAAACACGTAGTAATTATCACCGACGAAGAGAATGATCCGGAGATTAAGGATTTGGCCGAAAGCTACTTGATCCCTCATGTTCAACGGAAGTTCCTGCTGCAACAACTTTGCGGCAGCCTGGAGGCGTTGTTGTGTCCTGAGGTGGTGTTTCAGGACCTCAAGCACCTAGCCCGCCTCATTTCCGATAGCTTCCGCGACCCACTCAGGATCGGAGTCGAAGGCTGCTCTACGCTGCCGGGAGCCTGAGGGTGGATCTCTTGATCGAGCCTGACGCAGGATCCCATTGCCTTGCGCTTGCGGGGCAAATTCTGGATTCAGCCAAGCCAGATCGTAGGTTTGATGGCGTTCCGGTGACCCTTCAGGGCTGGAAGGGTCCGGTGGCGCAGACAACTGCCGAGGAGTTCGGCGAGTTCCATTTGGATTTCAACTTTGAGTCAAACGTCAGCCTGGAAATAAAAATTGCTGAATGAAACAAACCGCATAACCGTTCCGTTGCCGGTGCTGGAGCGAGCCCGTCGAAGTGCGGCGGGATCTTCGTAACTGCTCAAGCCGGCAGCCGAACTCGAGGACTATGAGAGCTAATCCCGGGGAAGGAGTGAAGGAGGCTAATTCCAGTTCGCTTTCAAGTTGAGAGTAACTATCCAAGGCCAAGCGGTGATCACCCTGGGAGGCAAAACCTCAAACCAGATGTGGCTGGGACGCAGGTCCCGCACGACAATTTGCCGCTGGCAGTCGCGGGGGATGCGAGTGGCACCGACAGGTGATTGAAAAAGCGGACAGGTTTTGGTTCGCACCCTGAAGGGGCAAAAACCCAAGCCA
The DNA here is from genome assembly GCA_003224515.1 of Acidobacteriota bacterium. GTDB lineage: Bacteria > Acidobacteriota > Terriglobia > Acidiferrales > UBA7541 > Acidiferrum. Next base: position 4,981 of record QHZC01000310.1, on the reverse strand, counting down.
GATGCGGTGGAGGCCTGAGCTCCGCGAGTGACTTCCGCCGTCAGGTCCAGCGGCTAGGGCCCGAGGATACAGCTACAATGCAAAAGGAGATGGCATCGCCTGCTTCATCGTTCGCGTGATTTCTGGGCATTTTTCCAAGGCGGTATCTCAGGAGCTCGAATTGCGCACGCTTTGGCCTGAAGTTGAGCGATTTTCATGAGGTTTCGCGGGCCGGAGGCCCTAAGTGACACTTATGAAGAGTCCGATCAGGATTCCTGTCCGGAGGGGCCCGATGCGGTGGGCGAGGAAGGATCTCTGTTCCCATCCTGCGAAGCACTTTCTCTCACGGCCAACGAGCATCCATTAATTCCTGGATTTCAACTTAGTGAAGGCACACGAGAAAATCGTCGCATACTGCCTCATGAAAACTCCTCAATGACAGAACGGATTATTTCTTGACGCGATCTTTGAGCAGATTTTTCAGCTCGCTCATGAATTCCTGCACATCCTTGAAGTCCATGTACACCGATGCAAACCGAACGTAGGCAACTTTATCTAGTTTCTTCAGCCCGTGCATGATCATTTCTCCGATTTCGGTGGTGGTCAGCTCGCGTTCCGTGCCCTCGTGCACCACCCCTTCGATTTCATCTACGATCGCTTCCAGCCTGGGGGTAGCCACGGGACGTTTTTCGCACGCTTTCAAAAGGCCTTGCAAAATCTTTTGCCTCTCAAAGCGTTCGCGCCGCCCGTCCTTCTTGATGACCATGTAGGGAATTTCGTCGATGCGTTCGTACGTTGTGAATCGGCGGCTGCACTTCAGGCACTCGCGCCGGCGGCGAATGGTGTCGCCCCCGCGGCCTTCGCGTGAATCAATCACCTTGTCGTCAATGTGCGCACAAAAGGGGCACTTCACTGGGCCGATTCTCCTTGCTCATTGACATTTTCGCTCGCCGCTTCTTTTTCGTGCTCGGCCATCTGGCGCAATTTCCCCAGAGAAAACCCTTCGTGGATAAGCAACGGCACGCCCGCCAGACTACACGCCGCGAAGCTAATCAGCCACATCACAACCGACGCGGCGGCCGCGGCCTCTTTTTCTACTCTAAAGACCGTAGTGTAGGCAAGGAATGAGGCCACCTGCGAGCCGCCGCCCACTCCCGGCAACTGCACGGCCGAACCCACCAGTGTGAACGCTAAGACGAGCATGGCGTCGCCCATGTCGATGGCGGCGAGCGTTCCGCCAAAAGCGCGGGAAACCCAGAGGTACACCAGCAGGACGACGAACCAGTGCAAGGCGGAGTAGAACACGGATAACGCGAGGTCGCTCCAGTTCCCAATGGTCTGCACGCCGCGCCAACCGTAGCGCGCCAGCCGTGCGCTTGTACCCATCCCTGCAGACGCCGTTCGAGCAGCGCGGTGCCGTGCAACCGCAGATACAGCAAAAACGCAATCGCGGCAACGACGCCAACAAAAAGCAGGGAGCCTGTGGTCCTCGCAGCGGTCTGCAGCTTGCTGGCAGTCTCGCCGAGGTGCGCGCGCGATTCGAACAGAAGCAATCCGATGGCTGCAATCACCGCGGCGCTGGCGGTATCAAACAGACGCTCCAAAACGTAAATGCCGAACATCCCCGATACCGGGAGTTTTTCTTTCCGGGCCAGTAGGAGCGGCCGCACGGGCTCGCCGGCACGCCCCAGGAGAAACACTGCCGAGAAACCGGCCAGTGTCATCGCATAAATCGTTGCGAAATGCGATGGACCCAGGTTTTGTTGAAACACCTTCCATCGGAGTGCACGCAGGGCGTAACAAGAATAGATGGCAATGATGGAAAGAATCAGAAGGAATGGATTCGCATGGCGAGCAGCATGAAGCAGCTTGGTTCCGCTGAAATCTCCAAGATGAATCACCCCGCTCGAGCGGTAGACGACAAACCCCAGCACGAGCAGCCCGATCAGGACGACAAGAAGCTTCCTCGACTTTGTTGGCATGCGCTGGCAGCCTAGCGGGACCAGCCACCGCCGTCAAGTTGTGTTGACCGGTCTTCCTTCAGTGCCTCTTTAATTTCTTAGCGATCCGGTCCGCGGCTTCTTCGCCGGTACGGAGGGCTCCTTCGCTGGAGAGGCCGTCGAGGTAGTCGCCACATAGGTCGAGCGGAGCGGTCCAGGCGGCAAGCTGTTGGCGCAGAGCGGTCATTTCGCGCAGGCGGCCGGGAGGGAATTGCGCGACGCCGATGTTCCAGCGGACGAGATGGACGAAGAGGACTTTGCCGCGGCATTCAGGGAAATTTTGTTCGACGACATCGCTAGCTTGTTGCTTGAGGGATTCGTCGCCTACATCCAAGCGGCGCAGCCGAGGCGTGTCCCAAAGGAAAACTCCGGCCATGCCCGTGCCGTCGGGACATCGATTGGGCGCGCGGAGATGCTCCATCTCGATTTCCGCCCCAGGCCAGGAATGACGTCCGACGTGAAAGCGTAGCCGGCGTATGGAACATTCGGTGGTTTCGAAAGCGCCACCGCCGCATTGACGATCCTGGAATACTGCGTGCGGGCAAGCAATTCGCGCGTTTCCGCAGGAAGTTGCGGACAGAGCGCGGGCACCAGTTGTCCGGGAATTGCAAGAATGATTCGGCGCGCGGTAAATCGCTGCGCCTTTCCATCGACTTCCGTTTCCACTTGCACGGATTCTCCTGACTGTTCGACGTGACGAACACGCGCGGCGGTCACGACCCGCACTTGAGCGGCAGCAGCTTCGGGAATGCGATCGACGCCGTCGGTGAGATTCCATTGGCCGCGCACGAGCAGGTTCCAGAGCACTTGCATGAGAATCACGCGCGAAGAAGTTTCCACTGCTCCGCCAACAGGACCGTTAAGACCTGGGCGGAAGATGCGTTCGAACACTTCTTCCCCTCTGATTCTCTTGAAATAGGTCTGAGCGTCTTCGCCGTGGACGAGAGCACGATGGTAACGCAGCAAATCAAAACCGAAACGGATGCTGGCCAATCGCGCTCGCCAGGAAATCCCGTGATCCAAGAGCAAATCGTCGAAGCGTCCGCTGCGGTAGCCGCGGCAACCGGCGGCGTCTTGAATTCCGACGCTGAACTTGCCTTTGCACACCAGCGGCGAGAGGCCCAAGCGCTTCACGAGAGCGCGCATTGAGCCGAAGGCGTTGCCAAAAAGCGTGACGCCACGATCGACGACGAAACCGTTAACGCGATCGGTGGTCATACGGCCGCCGACGCGCGACTCGGCTTCCAGGACCAACGGTTCGAAACCTCGGTCCTTGAGTCGGATGGCTGCGCCGAGTCCAGCGATGCCTCCGCCAATCACGATTACGTCCGCGTCGCCGCTGTGGATGGCCAAAGCACTTCTCCTTATCGGCTCGTGCCGGCGAAGAGATCGACGGCTTGGTTGCTGCGCGCATACTTTACGTCGTCGAAGCGTTCACGCAAAAACTTGTCCCAATCCTGCCGCTTGGTGACGTGATGAATCACGGGCCCAAAGATCACGTAGTTGTGAGCGTCCCAACCGTGTTCGAACAGAAGCACTCTTCCTCCGCGCCTCAAGATGCGAGTTGCTTCGCTGAAGAGCTTTTCACGCGCTCCGCCCGTGGGAATTTCATGAGTGCCGAACCCAAAGCAAACAGCATCGCAAGAGGTATCCGGCAACGGCAACGAGAAATGATGCGCTTTAGACGCGACAATGCGCGGATTGCCGGTTGGAGGCAATTCCAAGTCGCGAACATCTTGCACGGCTTCTTCAGCAGGCTCACCTTCCACGTTCCAGCAATCCACGGATTGAATGGTGGCTTCCGGGAGCACATCGGAGAGCAGGAACGCGTGACGGTAGGTTCCGATGTGCAGGTCGGCCACAGTCACTTTGCCCTTTACACCGCCCAGCTCGACGAGCCGACGGATGTAGCGCACCCCTGGATGACCGTACATGCGATACAAACCGAACAAGGAATAAGCCAGCAACACCAATCCAAGTGCGGCCAGCGCAAGCGCGGCCTTGAAAGCTATCGGCAAATGAAACAGAACGCCAATGGCGCCGAGAGGAATGCCTACGGCGAGAAATCTCTTAGTGATTCTCCAGTAGTCGCGCCGGCTTACGTAGACCGCGCGACCCCAATACCACCACGCAGTTGGCCGCTTGTCGGCAACGGTTCCCGGGTACCAATGGGTGGTGGCCTCGTGTGCTTTGGTCATCGCTCCTCCTTGAATTAGAAATTGGAAATTCGAAATTGGAAACTCGAAATTTGAGATTCGAGATTCGTCGAGCGATGTTTTCGATTGGGGCGCAGCTCGACGCGGGGGCGCCCCCTACCAGCCGGCTTCATGGAGCATCTCCAGTATCTTAGTTTGAAAGGGCTGGACCAAGGGGCGCACGAGCGCTGAACTTGCCAACTCCGCAAATTGCGCCAATAGATCCAGCACGCCATCCACAAGTTTGTGCGTTTTCTGTTGCCCTTCCGATTCGTCGTAGATAAAGAACAGGATCATGCCCAGATGAACCAGCCACAGTGCCGGCGGCAGGAGTTGCCGTAGTTCTTCGCTTGCATTGGTTTCCGCAATCGCTTCCTGAAAAATAGCAACGGCGTGAGTCCGCTGAGCCTGCGTGCCTTTCCCAAAGACCGAAAGAGGATGCTGCGGATCGCCGGTGTAGCGGAATAATGCTCCCAGAAACATCCTGTCATCCCGCAGAATTTCCAGTTTCGAATGCATCACGACACCCAAGCGCTGTCGGAGGCTGTCCTTACCCTTCAGGTCCCGGCGGACTCGGTCGGCATGCAAGGCTTGTACTTGGTCGTAGTAGGCAGCGCCGGTGGCGACCTTCGCCGCGCGCGCGATGTCGCGCATGGTGGTGACCTCGAAGCCGCCACGGCGGAAAAGGTTCAGGGCAGTTTTGAGAATTAGGGCTCTGGTATGTTCGCCCGCGCCCTTGGGAGCTGACGGCGCAGATTTGACTACAGACTTGAACATGTTCAAATCGTAAGGCAGATGTCCATGGAA
>QHZC01000050.1:35660-37647 GCA_003224515.1 Acidobacteriota bacterium | reverse complement strand
CAACCTCCTGCTCACACTTGGCGCTGAACCGATCCTAGGCCGCAACTTCCTGCCCGAAGAGGACCAGCCCGGCCGCGACCACGAGGTCATCCTCAGTTATGACGCTTGGAATGATTTGTTTGGCGCAGATCCGAAGCTGATCGGCAAAACGCTTATGCTGGGTGATGAACCTTATGCCGTCATCGGGGTAATGCCTCGATACTTCCATTTTCCCCCAACGGTCCCGGTCATGGCCGCGTTCCCTTCAAAAGTGGCAGCGTTCTGGGCTCCGCTGGGCCTCACTGTGCGCCCCGAACAGCGCGATTGGAACATGCTGGGCGTCGTCGCCCGGCTCAAACCTGACCGTACGCTTGTGCAGGCCCGTGCCGATATGGACTTCGTGGCTCGCGGATTGCAGCAGGAATATCCAGGTCAGAATCACGACATCGGGCTGCGCGTCGAACCGCTGCTTAATCAAGTCGTAGGAGACGTCCGTCCGGCTCTCTTGATTCTTCTTGGAGCAATCGGCCTTGTGCTCCTGGTTGCTTGTGCGAACGTCTCGAATTTACTTCTGGCACGCTCGACAACGCGGCAGATAGAAATTGCGGTGCGTATATCGCTCGGCGCCAGCCGGTCAAGATTGGTTCGACAGCTTCTGACCGAAAGTCTGCTCTTAGCTTTCGCTGGAGGAGCACTGGGAGTGCTGGTTGCGTATAGCGGGACTTTCCTGTTCAGGGCCCTAAGCCCTGATAGCGTTCCTCGTCTTGGCGAAATCGCCATCAATGGCCCCGTTCTGGCGTATACGTTCGCTGTTTCTGTCATGACAGGCATCATTTTCGGCCTGGCACCTTCGCTGGGAGCTTCTCGCGCCGATTTGACTCAATCGTTTAAAGGCGACGGACCACGGCCAACTTCGACGGGCAAACACTCGCAATTGCCCAGCACATTGGTCGTCCTAGAGCTCGCTCTGTCTCTGGCGCTCCTGATCGGTGCGGGATTGATGTTAAAGAGTTTCCTACGTCTGGAGCAGGTGGACCCAGGCTTTCGGCTGCAGAATCTCCTCACCGTATGGTTGGCTCTTCCCGAAGCGAGGTATCGTATGCCGCAGCAGCGGCTCGCGTTCTATGAGCAAGCTTTCCAGCACATTCAGGCCCTGCCTGTCGTCAAGTCGGTGGGTGCGATCGACGACCTTCCTTTGAGTGGCATTCACGGAGGTGGTCCCTTTACGATCGAAGCCAGCCCGACTGAGTCCGACGTAAGCGCTCCCGTGGCTTATCGTTGCGTTGTGAGCGCCAACTATTTTCGGACGATGGGCATCCCGCTCGTTCAGGGCCGAGAGTTCACAGAACGTGATCGAGACGGCGCTCCGGTCGTGCTCATGATCAACGAGACCGCAGCTCGCCGTTATTGGCCGGGCGAGAATCCCGTCGGCAAGCGCCTGAGTTTCAGCACGGGCAGCACGCAACCGACTTGGCTGGCGATCATCGGGGTCGTCAAGGATGTGTTGCATGATGGCCTCGACTCCCCAGCGAAACCCACAATCTATCTGCCCTTCCTTCAGGCACCGCAAGAGTTCATGGTAACGGTCGTGCGCACTGGCGTTGATCCATCCAGTGTGGTTTCCGCCGTTCGTGGAGCTATCGCAGCAGTGGACAAAGATCAACCACTCCTGATGACACGGACGATGGCGGACATTTACTCAGACTCGGCGGCGCAACGCCGGTTCAACACCGTTCTCATCGTTGCCCTCGGGACACTGGCTTTGCTGCTGGCCATGGTAGGCGTGTACGGCTTGACGGCTTACGCGGTAACGCAACGGGTGCACGAGATGGGCGTCCGCGTTGCATTGGGTGCCCAGAGATGGGACGTGCTCAAACTCGTGCTGAGCCAAGGACTGGCAGTCACCCTGGTGGGAATCGGCTTTGGAGTGGCGGCAGCTTTCGTCCTGACTCGTTTCCTTTCGAAGTTGCTATTTCATGTTCCGCGCCATGACACGGTGACCTTCGTG
>QHZC01000050.1:30143-35616 GCA_003224515.1 Acidobacteriota bacterium | reverse complement strand
GGCGTGCCATGCGGGTAGATCCGATGGTGGCGCTGCGATACGAGTGACAGCTTTGGAATGCTCGAAGAACATCGCGAATGTCTTAGCCCTAGGTGAAATATGAATTGGCTTTAAGCAACTGTTCTTGCGCCGCGTGTGGCACTGGCCGTCGATTGAAAACCTTGTCGCGGATGTCCGTTACGGTCTGCGCGTGCTCCGCAGGGACCCGGGCTTTATCGTCGTTGCCGCCCTTACGCTGACGCTGGGCATTGGTGCAGCGGGAGCCATCTGTAGCGTGGTGGATGCCGTCCTCTTGCGTTGAGGTAATTCATGAAAGTTCAGAAGCTTCACATCATTGGCGTGGCGACTTTGTTGACCCTGGGGCTCGCCGTGACCCTTCCCATATGGAAAGCGGCGGCAAACCACGACGACAGCCAATTCATTGCGTCAAGTTCCTTGCTGGCAGGACTGGCGCCGGGCGCGGCGTTTCCGTTTATAGACATAACCCCCCACGTCATCTCGAGCGCACACATTGCGATTACCGACGCCACCACCAACTGCTCCCCTGGTGCTGCAGCGCCATCGAACGTAAAAGTGTTGGTCGGCAACGCGGGGGCGGTCCCTCCCGTGTTGGTGTCGGTGATGGGAGGCTCCACAAATCTGGGAATCTCGACAACGCCGGGCCAGTGCGTATTCCATGCGACCATCCGGGCAGGTCAAGGTGGAGTTCCGGATATAACCGGCATCAACACAGTCACAGCTTCGGCGATCGTGCGCGTCAACGAAGTCGCAGTCAATTGGCATCAACACGATCACGGCGCCAGCGGGGGCAACTAATCGGCAACCCGGGAATTACGGATCTTTATGGTCGCAAGTTCCGAGGGCGCCGCCATTCTGGGACAATCCCGAGAGACACGGCTAATCGGCTGCGAAGGGGCCGCTCTACCCTAAATGTACACCGTGCCAATTCGCGGAGTTGTGTGGCGGTGTTCAGTGGCCGCTAGTTCCGTGAGGGTTGGTGTGTGATTGTTGCTCGCGGATCATCTTGCAGGCGCTCTTATAGAAGAATTCGACGTTCTCTCCAGGGCCTTCGAGGATACGCTTCTAAACTTTCCGGCACGCGTGCCTGAATGAACCTCGAATACGCCTTCCGCCACCAGGTGCATGACCACCTTATGAGCTGTATGGGATTCATCTTCAAAGTTTTGCTGAGTTTTCGCACCGAGGGAAACGGGTCACCGGAGCGACTCAAGCGGCGCGCAGAATGTCCTTATCTGTTGAGGACACCACATTTCATGAATTGAGAGACTGATTGCGCACCAGAAAGTCATCGATTTCGGCCAATTTCTTGATGGTCTCCTACTCTTCCACAATCCGTGCGGGGCGCATCGTCCGATTCGGACGTCTCGATGATGCTCAGGCCCCGCGGGTAATCGATGCAGCCGGCATCAGAGCCGGTAGCAGCCGAGCGTGCTCGGCGCAGTCCGCAGGAAGAGCATGCCGGCGACGTCGTCCACCGCGTACACGGGCTCGCGCTCGCTGCCCAGATCCACGCGCGCCCGCGGCTGCCCGCTATCCTTGTCGATCTCAAGCAGTACGTTGCCGCTCCCATCGGGTGCGCGAGTCAACATGAAAACCGATCCCGGGGCGGTGAGCGATGCCTTGAAGCGTTTCGTCGCGAGCGCCGCTGACTGGCGCGAGCAGCCCGTGAGCTGTGAGCCGGCCTGCGAGTACGCCGTTGCCAGCGACGTAGTGACGTATCGCGCGTTGGGGTCCGTGGCGTTTCGTGATGCTTGGGCGAAGGCATCGCCGTACGCCGAGGCGGCGGCGCCGTACAGGCCGGCGCGCACGGCGTTTACCGCGTAAAGCGCGCGCAGCAGCCCTGGAAGCTGCGGCGCAGGGTAATAGACCTGTTGCTTCACCTGCCCATCCCGCTCCACGAGCACGAGGTTCTGCGGCGAGATGAGGACAATGCCCGCAGGCCGGATCTCCATATCAATCGGATCCTCGCCACCCTGCAGCTTGATCTCGCCGCCGAGCGCGCGGAAGGTGCCGGCCTCGCGATCGACTGCGTACAGCCGGTGGTCGCGGTTCGCGAACACGTAGAGCGTCCGTCCCTCCACAGCATGATGCAGGTAGTATCGTCTGGCATTGTAGTCCCCCGCACTCAACGGCTTGCCGCTCTCAATCGCGTCCTTGAACCTCGACTCACCGGTGGCGAGATCGATGATGTTGACCTCAGCGTTCGTCTCCGCGTCGGGGCGCGACACGTACAGCAGGCCCGCCGGCGTGAGCTCTACGTAGGCGAGTTGGCCCTTGATCTTCGCATCCTTCTTCAGGCGCAGCGTGGCCGCGGCCACGTCCAGCACGTTCACGAAGGTGCGCGACTCGGCGTCCACAGCCAGCACCACGGCGTCGCCGGCGACCATCGCGTCTATCACGTTGCCGTGCATCCGCAGTGGCTTCGCGGCGATCGTCGCCCCATCTTCGTAGCTCGCCACGTTGAGCGCCGTCTGCACGATGCCGTTCACTACACGGCGGTTGCCGGTTGCCTCGCTCGCTGGCGGTGCCTCGGGGAGCATGACGATCCCAGCCGGATGTTGGACGATGTCGCGGACGCGTCCTTCCACTCTCGGGGGATTGGCCCAGAGCGCCAAGCCGTCAGCGAGGCGGTAAGCCATGAGGCGGTCATCGAAACTTACGTAAATGCGATCTGCCCTCTTGAGCGACGGGTAGAGTCGCACGTGTCGTGCGGGGGTGCCCGCGCGGGCGGTGGGCAGGGCCCCAGACCACCGCACATCGCCCGTCCGCGCGTCCAGCGCCCGCAAGCCCATCAGCGTGTGGACGACGATCATGTCAGGCCCCGCCTGCAGGACCTCCAGAGCGGTGTCCTCGGAAGTAGCGCGCATCAAGCCCTGCATCAGGTTACCGAACCCTCTCTTTTTGGGCTCGGTCTGTTCGAACAGCGATTCGTTCGCCCAACGCTGTTCGCCCGTGACGAGATCGTAGAGCGCGACGACCGAAGGCCCGTCCGCTCGCCGCCCGTGGACGAGAAGGGTGCCGCTCTGGGGCAGAACGCGGCGGGTAACGATTTGCGCCAGATTCAGGCGCCGGGAATCGAAGACGACCGCGCCGGTCACTGGGTCAAAAATCACCAGCAGGCCCGGGCGCGTCGCTTCCATGAGGAGCGACCCCTCGACCATGCGGACGCTGTCTGCCGACAACCCGCCGAGTTCGGGCTTCTCCCACACGACTTGGCCACGTTCGATATCCACAGCCGCGAGCGCGGTGTCCGTCGAGACGAGGAGGGCGCCCATAGGCGTGACCTGCTGCCAGTGGATGTCCCCCTTCACCTTAAGAGTCCACGCTGCGGTTGCGCCGGTAGGCGCGGGCGCAACGGCCTGAGCATTGGGCTGCCGCGGTGCAGAAGGTATTCCGCTCGATAGGAGTATGGAAATGGGCGCGAGTAGCGTGCTGGCAAATATGGTTCTTTTCATGACTGATTTAGTCTCCTGGCTGACTTGGAATGAGGACGGCGTTATTTTTATCCTGCCAGAATCTGTACTTAGGAAGACACACTTGAGGTATAGAAGTGTCGGCTTAATTACCATCATTTTATTGGCTGATAATGTGGTCGATGTGTTGGAAACATGAAGTAGTCCTGGTAGAAGATCGTGACAATAAGATTCGTCGTAATGGATACTTCCGTGGAAGCGTCCGTACCTCAGCATTTCGATTTGCTTTATTGACCACCACGGCTCGTTTGTCATCTTTCGGGCAACTTCAGTCCGACCCAAACATCTCTTCGAAGTGAATGGAGAAGTGCGCTCAAAAAAGGGTTTGAAAGAGCCGATACTATTCAGAGATGTCTGGTAACAGAATATCTACGCCAGGCGTAGTAACATCGAGAGAATATGATGCCGACAGGCAACGGTTCCGCCGTGCGCGCCGAGCGCATTTCGCGCCATTATCAGATGGGTTCCGCGCTGATTCGAGCGGTGGAGGACGTCACGCTAGAGGTCCCAGCCGGGGAATTCCTGGCGCTGCTCGGGAGTTCCGGCTCGGGGAAGACCACCCTCTTAAACCTCATGGCAGGTCTGGATCGCCCCACTTCCGGCGTCATCTTTGCGCAGGGCCGTAATCTTTCCGAGTTGAACCCGCTTGAGCTGGCACGCTATCGCAGCCACACCGTCGGTATGGTTTTTCAGTCTTTCAACCTCCTTCCGCGCATGACCCTCGAGGAGAACGTCGAACTGCCCTTGCGTCTCGCCGAAGTGGATCGCGGGGAGCGCACGGGGCGCGTGCGAGAAGCTCTTGAGCGCGTGCGTCTGGAAAAGCGCCTGACACATCGCCCGAGTGAACTTTCCGGTGGGGAACAGCAACGGGCCGCGCTGGCAAGGGCGCTGGTGAATCGCCCTACCCTGTTGCTGGCCGACGAGCCAACCGGCAATCTCGACAGCGCCACCGGCGAATCCATAATGGTCTTATTGCGCAAAATCCAGCGATCGCTCGGAATGACCATCGTGCTGGTCACGCACGAACGTCCTCTCGCCGAGAGATTCGCCGATCGCATCGCCTCTGTTGCCGATGGCAAATTGGTGAGCGACGAGGTGCAATTGTGAAAGCCGGCGACCTTGGCGAACTCGCTCTCCGCAATCTGCGCGAGGCCATCTTGCGCAACTCACTGACCACACTGGGAGTCGCCGTCGGCGTGGCCTCTCTGGTCGCCATGCTTTCGCTTGGCGTCGGCCTGCAAGAGCTGGCCTCGAAGCGCCTGGCCAATTCCGGTTTGTTTGATACGGTGCTCGTCACCTCGCGTCGCACCCTGCGTGATTTCAACCGCCCCTCTACGGAAAAATCCGCGTCCCCGCAAAAACTGCGATCTCTCGACGAAGACGCCCGCAAGGAAATGGAACGCTTGCCAAATGTCATCGAAGTTTATCCGCAGATTCGCTTCCCCACGGAAGTGCACTACGCGGGCAATCCCTATTCTACGGTCGTGGCGGGCGTACCTGCTTCAGCCCGCGGGAATGGCGCCTACGATGGCATGCAGGGCAACTTTTTTTCGCGCCCGGCCGCCGATGAGGCTATTTTGCAGATCGAATTTGCAAAGGATTTATCTGATCAGCCTTCCACGCTGATCGGCAAGGAGCTCGTGGTGCGCTACGTCCAGCGTCAGCCGCTCGCACCCCAGCGTGCGCCGGCGGATCCGCCGCGCGCCGGAAATGTCCAGCGCTCCGCGGTTACATCTCCCAATGACAGTGCGAGCGAAGGCTTTTCCATTATTCCTCGGGAGAAGAAACTTCGCATTGTCGGCATTGTCGAGACCGAACCGGCCGCCGGGTTTGCCGGTTACGGTAACGGTCGCTTGTTCATCCCGCTTGAGGTTGCGTCGGCGCTTCGGGCGGCACAAGTGAATGATTTGCGGGATGCCGTGCGCACATCGAACGGCAAGCCAAGCTATGCAAATCTAACCGTTCGCGCCAAGAGCCCC
>QHZC01000050.1:25040-29955 GCA_003224515.1 Acidobacteriota bacterium | reverse complement strand
CCGATCGGGACGTGAAACAGCTCTTCTTCGTGGAAGCCGGAATCATGGGTCTGCTGGGTGGGGTCTTCGGCGTGGGTATCGGGTGGATCATCGGCAAAGCGGTGACCTGGAGTACGAATCTCTATCTACAGCGCCAGAATTTGTCCTCGGTCCATGTGTTCTCCGTGCCGTGGTGGCTGGTCCTGAGTGCCATTGCCTTCGCCATCGTCGTGAGCCTCGCCGCCGGACTTTATCCCGCCGCGCGCGCCGCGCGTCTCAACCCCGTCGAGGCCTTGCGGTATGAATAAATCCCGGCTGCTTGCAGGGGCTGCGCTGCTTTTGGGTTGCCTCGCCTTGCATCGCCCCGTTTTCGCGACTGGCCGGGCTGAATGTCTTTCCGCGCCTAGCAAAATACTGGGTCATCCCGTCGCTTACTGCGTACTCCTGCCACCCAGCTACGAAGCGGGAAAGACGCGTCGGTATCCCATCCTCTATCTTCTTCACGGCCTCGGTGACAACGAGCAAATGCTCATCCATTCCGGCGGTTTCAATCTTGTCGAGGACCTTTGGGAGCGCCATCAGCTCGGTGATTTGCTCATCGTCACACCGGATGGGGGTTCCAGCTTCTACATAAATTCCCGCGACGGCCAACGTCGTTATGAGGATTTCTTGCTCCGAGAATTTTTGCCGCAGATTGAAAAACGCTATCGCACCCAGGCCGGGCGCGCCTCTCGCGGCATAGCCGGAATTTCTATGGGTGGATACGGCGCCTTGCATCTGGCCTTCCGCCATCCGGAGCTCTTCGCCTCCCTTGGCGCCCACAGCGCGGCCCTGCTTGAGAAACTTCCCACCATCATAGTCAGCGATTCCCGCCAGCTTGCCAGGTCGCGGATTCTCGCTGACGTCTTCGGTTCACCGCTCGACCCCGTCTTCTGGAAACACAACGACCCGCTGGCCATCGCGCGCACCGCGAGTCTGGCCGGATTGCAGATCTACTTTGATTGCGGCTCCGAAGACGATTTTGGTTTCGACGCCGGTGCCGTAGCCCTGGACAAATTGCTTGGTTCGCGCCACATTCCCCATGAGTTCCACCTCTACCCCGGCAGTCACAATTGGATCTACGTGGCAGAACATCTGCCCGCTCTGCTCCAATTTCATTTCCGCGCATTCGAATCAGCCTCGCGTCAGGGCAATTCCTCGCAATAATTTTCCAGTCTGATTTGTGTCGCGTCGACATTTTGCGTGGTGGAGGACCTTATACAGGTTGCCGCTCGGAGAAACGGTTGGACTCCGCTCTCTGTGGAAAACATTTCAGGGCATCGCGATCACCGTTCCCGCGATCACGATCAACTGATCACGATCATCCCGGAATCGCAATCACGAGCAGCTTGTGAACAAGCAGAAAAGCTCGCGTCGGAAGGGGCACAGAAGGAGAAGGTGGATCGCATCGCGACGCAACAGAACCACGCGGATCAAGCCAAAACTCCAAGATCTCGTTGCCTTAAATCAACATCGGAACATCAAAAGCCAACAAAAACGAGGCATCCCCTGCACTTCTGCGCAACAGCGACTTCGGCTGCTAGGGCAGCTTGAGCGCGGCCACCGCAAAACCGCCTAGTGTTACTTTGTCGCCGGTCATCCTGAGGGAGGAGGGCGGCTGAAAGGCAGTCGTGACGTCCACGTATTCTCCCTGGCCGTTCGTCACGCCAGGAATCGAAAGCTCCAGCTGACGGTTGCGCTTGTTGATGAGTAGCACGCGGCGCTTGCCGTCACGGGTCAAGACTCCCAAGGCGTAGGCACAAGGGTTTGCGACATGTGTTTCCATCAGCTTGTCTCCCGGCCCGAAGTTGTCACGCAAGAGTTTCAACACCCAGTAGCGGGCGTTCGGTTTGCCCGTTTCCCACTCCACCATGGAAACGCTGGGGAACTGCGTTGGGTACCCCACCAGCTGCGATTCACCGGCCATCTCAATGCCCATGCGGGATAATTCGGCAAAGATATACGCGTACATGGCGCCCGTCAGATTCCAATAGGAATCAGGAATCGGCTTGACAACGTGACCAGGTTGGTCTTGCCCCAAGTCGTCCGTGGAGATTGCGCCGATCTCGTTGATCATCGTGCCCGTCTCAGGGGAAAGCCGCTGGCGGATGGATTCGATGTAGCGGACCACGTTGAGGAATCCTTCGGCTTGGGCGAAGAAGGTGTGTTGCTGCACATCAGCGCTCTGATCCGGTGTCGGAACCGCGTAAAAGTGGTAAGAGATAAAGTCCACGGGAATGTCCGCTTTGTGGTTCTTGTGGTCGAGGAAGTACTCAAAGAAGCGAGGGTTTCCTGACGGATAGGCGAGGGCCGCGCCCACAAATTTCATCTTGGGCTGAACCTTCCGCATCGCTGACACGACCGCGTCGTAGATGCGTGTGTAAAGCTCGGGAGAGATTTGATGCTCGATGTCGGGTTCGTTTAAGACTTCCCAGAAGGGAATCGAGTAGTGATGACCGGACGTGTGGCGCTTGCCGAACTCGTCGGTGAAGCCGCCCTGCGTATACCATGCCAGCAGACGCGCGTAGTAGTCGGCCACTTCTTCGAAGCTCAGATCGCGTAGCTCGTGGCCCTTTTCGTAACTCCAACTGACCTGGTCGGGATCGGTCGGATAGGATACGGGTACGTCGGTTTTGAACATCCATTGGGGAATGGTGCTGAAGTTCAGGATAACCGTGTGGCCCTTGGTGGCCTCGAGAAAATCGATGGTCATGGGATCAATCAGAGAGAAGTCCCACGATGTTTTTCCGTCCCCTGGGGGTTCGAGTTCAGCAACTCCCAGCTTGGGGTAAGGCAACCAAGGTACGTATCGAACATAATCGGCTTGGAGATCACGGAGTGCATGGAAGGCGTTATCGTGAACCGATGTGGCCCTTCGGAGCGGCGGGTTTACCACCACTTGAAGGGTGGGTGTTGTTCTCGAGACCCTGGTGACCTGGTCCCAATGAATGGTCACCTTCGGAGTTTGCTCCTGGGCTTGGGAGAGGCTCGAAAAGATCAAACCTGAAACCAAGACCGCGAAGCATCGAAACGCGTGCGTAATCGGCAAGGAGATCCTCGGCGCGAGTGACCAGCGGGCTGCGCGGGAGGGACCATAACACTTGTTTGGCACTTTTTTCAATAGATAAATATTTTGTGGTATAGAATCGGTGGCGCGAAGCCGATTAAAGATGCGGTGGCCTCCGGAGTGGAGGGACTCTACATACATGCATCAGGACAACCTAAGGCACGAATTCAGGATTGGGCTCTTTGGAATCGGTCTCGACGCGTACTGGCCACAATTCGAAGGGCTGAAGGAAAGGTTAAGTGGATACATTCAGCAGGTTGCCGACCGCCTGCGAAAACCCGGCGTAAACGTGGTGGATCTCGGCTTGATTGATAGCCCCGAAAAGGCGGCAGCCGCAGGCCATGAATTTAGGCGGGCGGACGTCGACTTGATTTTTCTTTACGTTACGACGTATGCCCTCTCCTCGACAGTGCTTCCCGTGGTGCGACGCGCGAAAGTTCCAGTCATTATACTCAACCTCGCCCCTTCTGCGGGGATTGACTACCGCTGGTTCAACCGACTTGACGACCGCAAAAAAATGACCGGAGAGTGGCTGGCATACTGCCAAGCGTGTCCGGTTCCGGAGATTGCCAACGTTTTCCAACGCAGCCGCATTCCGTTTTTTCAAGTCACCGGAATAATGGAAAACGATCCGATGGCGTGGGAAGAAATCGCCGAATGGCTCGATGCCGGGCGTGTTGCCTATGCGATGGAGCACAATCGACTAGGCGTGATGGGGCACTATTATGGAGGAATGCTGGACATCTACTCTGATTTGACGCAACAGTGCGCCTATTTCGGTGGACATGTGGAGATCATCGAGGTGGACGAACTGGCCAGTTTGCGGCGGCACGTGGACATGGCTGATGTCAAACGGCGGGTTGAGGAATTTCGGGAGTGCTTCGAGGTAGGGTCGGATTGTCCGCAGGAGGAGCTGGAGCGGTCATCGCGCACTTCGGTGGCCCTGGACAGATTGGTGGAGAAGCACCGGCTGGGATCTCTCGCTTACTACTATCAAGGCACGGGAAATGAAGACAACGAAGAGGCTGTCCGCTCGATCATATTGGGAACCAGTTTGCTGACCGCCAGGGGGGTTCCCGTCGCGGGCGAGTACGAGGTGAAGAACGCCCAAGCCATGAAGATCCTGGACTGCTTCGGTGTGGGAGGCTCTTTCACGGAATATTACGCCGCGGATTTTCATGACGATGTTATTTTGATGGGCCACGATGGCCCGGGTCATATCGCTATTGCTCAGGGGAAAACCAGAGTACGGCCGCTGCCGGTCTATCACGGAAAAGTTGGTCGTGGGCTGTCGGTTGAAATGTCGGTCAAGCATGGCCCGGTCACGCTGTTGTCCGTCGTCCAAACATACGATGGAAAACTGAAACTGCTGGTCGCGGAAGGGGAATCCGTGCCCGGTCCCATCCTGGAAATCGGCAACACCAACAGCCGCTACCGATTTTCGAAGGGGGCCCGGGAGTTCATGAACGCGTGGAATGCACAAGGTCCGGCACATCACTGCGCAGTTGGTGTCGGCCACATCGCGGCAAAGCTGAAGAAGTTTGCAGCGTTGCTCAACATGGACTGTGCGCAGATTTGCTGAGGCTATTTCAATAGAGAATCTGATTTCAATGTTGATTGACTCCTACGCATGTTTGCCGCTACGGTCCGCGACGCTAGTAGCGAACGAAAAGCACCTGCTGGCAGATTCGGAGATGACTTTCTAAGTCACCTGACACGGAGACTCTCAATGACCTTTCGCGAGAACAATCTTAAAGCCCTATTGCGGGACACAGGAATTGCGCTCGCTGGTTTGTGCTTGTGCGGTGCCGTCGCGTCAGCGCGGTCAAA
>QHZC01000050.1:0-24724 GCA_003224515.1 Acidobacteriota bacterium | reverse complement strand
GAAGTGGATCGGCTACGAAGAACCAGAACATAAGCACATTCGGGAATCAGGCGCGGAGTGGATTACAAATTCCGATACTGAGCCCCCGAAGGCTTCTGATAAGGCGGCGCATGATTTCCGGCTCAAATTTGAGGTGGCAAGGCCGGTCCGACGCGCATCCTTGTACGTGACCGGGCAAGACTCGGCGTCCGCGTGGATCAACGGCAAACAGGTGCTTGAGGCAGAGCCACTGCCTCCGTGGAAACAGATGCCGTGGAAGACGTATATGACGCGTGATATCTCGAAAACTGTAAAAAGCGGTGGCAATGTGCTGGCTGTCGAGATTGTGCGTTACGCGGACCGCCGCGGTGCGAATCGCAGCGAGACGCCGATGAGCGCGGTGGTGTATCTCGAGGCGGACGACGGATCGGTGGAGCTATTCCAGACCGGGAAGCAGGGCTGGCGCGCCAGCCTGAACGCAAGCGGAAACTGGCAGGCCATTGGATTCAATGATTCCTCGTGGAAGGAAGCGATTCGCTATGTGCAGCCGGCTTCAGGTTTTGAAACTGCGGAACTGGGAAATCCCTGGCCCACAGGATCTGTGAAGGCTCTTCGTCGAGGTTTCCAAGTCGGAAAGTCCGTTGCTTCGGCGCGTGTTTATGCGACCGCACTTGGAGCCTACCAGCTTTGGATAAACGGTCAAAGCGTGGGCAATGAAATTCTGGCGCCTGGATGGACGGATTTTCGGGAGCGCGTTGTCTATCAGACGTACGATGTCACCGCGGATGTCAAAGAAGGGGAAAATGCAATCGCAGCGATGCTCGCGCCGGGGTGGTATTCAACCCCGCTGCAGTGGTTTCGACAGGGATATAACTATGGCCAAACTCCTCCAGCGTTGCGTGCGCAACTGAGAATCGAGTACCAAGACGGATCTATTGACTTGATTTCAACCGACGAGCATTGGAAGGCGGAGGTCTCACCGATTCTCAGCGCCGAAATTTACGATGGCGAGACCTATGACGCCCGAAAGACGAGAGCGAACTGGAATAAAGCAAGATTTGACGATAAGGGATGGAAGGCGGCTGAGGTCATTCAGCCGCATGAACCGGAAATCGTCTGGCAGTATTTCCAGCCGATTCGTAAGGAAAAAACATTAGACGCAAAGGAACTCAAGAGCCCTGCTGCTGGAATATACATCTATGATTTCGGACAAAATCTTTCCGGCGTCGCACGGATTCGCGCCGATGGGCCGGCTGGTACGGAGGTCAAATTAAGGTTCGCAGAGGTATTGAATCCGGACGGTACGCTTTATGTGGAGAACCTGCGCACCGCGAAGGCGACTGACCACTTCATACTTGGGGGCAAAGGCGGAGAAGAGTATCAACCGACGTTCACTTTCCACGGTTTTCGATACGTCGAGGTTTCGGGATTGAAGGGGACGCCAAAGGTCAACGATGTGAAGGCAGTTGTGTTTCACACCGATGCTCCATTCACCGCGACGCTCAAAACCGGCAACCCTATGATCAACCAATTGTGGAGCAATATTCTGTGGGGGCAGCGTTCGAACTTCATCGGAGTGCCCACCGACTGCCCGCAACGCGATGAGCGCCTGGGATGGACAGCCGATGCGCAAGTCTTCTGGCGCACCGCCACCTACAACATGGATTTGACTACCTTCTCCAGAAAATTCGGGGCGGACCTGCGTGGAACACAGGTTGGAACCGATATGTACGGAATTTTCGCGCCAGGCACATCGAGCTCGAATCCTGGTTACGGTACGGGATGGAGCGACGCAGGAGTCGTGATTCCGTTGGACAAATATCTCGCGGCCATTCAAGCGGCGAATACAGATTATCTCTGGAAGAAAAACTATGGCATTCCGTTCGCGGATTGGCTTGCACCCGAGGGCGTGACCCCCGTGGATTTGATTGCCACGGCCTACTGGGCATACGATGCGACGCTCATGAGCCAAATGGCTCACGCACTCGGAAAAACAGCTGACGAACAGAAATACCGCGAGCTCTTTGAAAAGATCAAAGCTGCTTTCAATAGAGCCTACGTTCGGCCCGACGGTTTCGTCGGCGGCGTTCCGCCACCTCCGGTATTTGCTTCGGGCACAGCAACGAAACTCAGCGACAAGCCAGTCGAAACGCAAACGGGGTACGTGCTCGCCCTGCACATGAACTTGCTGCCCGATTCGCTTCGAAGCGTTGCGGCAAAGCGATTGGTGGATCGCCTCGAAACCAACCATTGGCGCCTTGGCACAGGATTCCTGGGCACGCCGTACTTGTTGAGCGCTTTGACAGACACCGGGCACGCCGATGTCGCGTATCGGTTGCTTCTCAACACCGAGTATCCATCTTGGGGCTACCTCGTCGGACACGGTGCCACAACGATGTGGGAGCGATGGAATGGAGACCAAATGCGTGGCGACCCGAGCATGAATTCGTACAACCACTATGCTTACGGCGCCGTCGCAGACTGGATCTATCGCTATGCGGCCGGAATCGATACGGTGCCAACAGAGCCGGGATTCCACACCATCTTTCTTCATCCGAATTTCGACAAGCGGTTGGGGAATCTTGAGTTCTCGTATGAATCTTCGTATGGAACCATTCACTCGGCTTGGTCGATCACGGGGAACAAGGCTACCTGGAATCTGACGATACCGGCAAATGCGACGGGGCATCTGCCACTAGGGCAAGAAAAAGCACAGTCATACAAACTTGACGGGCAAGTCTTGTCCGAGAGCAGCAGGGTTCGAGCCTTGGCAAAGGGCGGCAATAGTCTCGAATACGAGCTTCCGGCCGGCAGTTACCAGTTCGAAGTTGCCTTGCCATAGGTTCGGCCGCGCAGGCCCGAATGCGTAGGCGAAACACAATTTGAATTTCCGTCCGAAGTAACTGATTTGATGCGGGTATCATTTCCAACCAGCATTGGGAACGATCCCTCGGCCTTCCTTTATAGTGACCAACTGATTCGCTGAGACGGATCCGATCGTCTGCCTGACGCCGTTCGGCCAGCGCACGCGCACTTCTGCTTTGCTGGCCGCGCCGAGACCGAAGTGAAGCCGGAAGTCGTTGCATGACAAGAAGCTAGATTGGCTATGCAATTCCTGCGTTTGCGTTGCAGCCTCGGTTTTTACGGTCACTCGCGATCCGATGCCACTTCGATTCGATTGCGTGCCGACCAGTTTGTCTCCGTCGTTGTCAAAATCGCCGAAAGCGCATCCGCGGCTGGAGTGAGGCTCGGTAACTCCGGGACCACCCAAATCGATGAGTTCCTCATACCGCCCGTTGCCTAGATTTCGAAACAAAAGTCTTGGTGATTTGAACGGATACTTGGGAAGCTGCTTCTCCACTTCCGGATAGACATGGCCGGTCACGACAAAGAGGTCAGGGAGGCCATTGTTGTCCAAATCGACCATTCCCGCACCCCAACTCACGAATCGATTGTCGACGGCGAGACCGGCCTGTCGTGTTACGTCGTCAAAATTTGCCCTGCCGGAGTTCCGATAGAGATTTGGAATGTCATCCGAGAAGTTCGTTTTGAAAATGTCGAGGTGGCCGTCGAAGTTGTAGTCTCCCACGGCTAGCCCCATTCCCGCCTGCTCTTCCCCGTCTTCGCTGTAGGCCACGCTACGAATCGCCGCCTCTTCGCGGAAAGTTCCGTCGTGGTTGTTGAGAAACAATAGACTTGGCGTGGAGTCGCAGGCCAGATAGATGTCTGGCCAGTCGTCGTCATCAAAATCAGCAGCCACGGCCGTCAACCCAAAGCTGCTGCGCGCTCCTGCGATTCCGGAGGCTACGCTGACATCCGTGAACGTCCCGTCTCCGTTGTTCCGGAACAAGCTGTGTTGCCCGTGCGGGAAACCCCGCGGTCCACAGTTCACGGGCAGCCCCGAAAAAAAACAGGTCGGCTTCTCGCCGGGCTTTGGTGCGTGCGCAAGATCGAACACAGCATAATTGGCGACAAACAGATCAAGCAAACCGTCGCGGTTGTAATCGAGGAATACGCAGCCTGACCCCCAACGGTCGTGAGAGTCAAGTAGTCCCGCCTGTTTCGTTACGTTCGTGAAGGTGCCGTCACCATTATTGCGATAGAGAAGGTTTTGCCCGTAGTAGCTTACGAAAATATCGTCGAACCCGTCGTTGTTGTAATCACCAACGCAAACGCCGCAGGCCCAACCAGCGTGCGACAAGCCCGCGTGTTCCGTCACGTCGGAAAAGGATCCGTCGCGGTTGTTGCGGTACAGGCGCGTGCTCGTCTCGTTCGTTCCGTTTGTTATTCGATTTCCCGACAGTAGAAGGACGTCCAGCCATCCATCGTTGTCGAAATCCAGGAACGCGCAGCCACATCCGATCGTTTCGAGTAAGTATGTCTTTCGGCTCACTTCGCCATAAAAACAAGGTTGAATCAAACCCACAGTTCTCGCGACGTCTGTGAGCATGGCGCCGAACGGCAACCCCGATGGTTTGCTGCGGGGAAGCACAGCGCCCTTGTGCGTTGCCACGCCTTGTCCAAAGGAACTCGATGCGAAGCTGGCGAGCAAACCTGCGAGAAAGGACCGGCGGGAATTCACGGGAGCATTCCGAGATACAAAAACCGAGAGCAGTTCACGGTCCCATGGCTCCAGGCCCTGAGGATAGTACAGAAGAAGGGAGAGAATGAAACGAATGCGTGGTTTCAATAGGTAAATATATTCAGAAATGTCTTGACAGCTGCCAGAAAGTGTCGCTACAGTCCTGCCAAGTTCTTCGAGCAAAAAAAGGGGTAATTGTCAGAAGTTTTTTCCATCCATGAAAACCCTGGATGTCGCAGCAAGGGTCGTCGAGGAGTGCGGCGTGTATTCGCCCCCAACCCCGCGTCGAATGCCGCTGAGAGCGATCGATAGCAGCAAGACGGTGCCGTTAATTGCGCCGCTGGCGCAGGAAGGAATCAGAAAATGAAGATCCGAGGTATCTTGGCGACTCTCATCCTGCTCGTTTCAGCGAGCGCTACCTATGGTCAAGGTGGGCTCGGCACAATTCTTGGAACTGTAACCGACAGCTCTGGCGCCGTTGTTGCCAAGGCTCAGGTGCAAGTCACAAACGTGAGCACGAACGTAACCCAAAAAACGGAAACCACGGACGCGGGCACTTTCTCCGTGCCCTATCTGAAACCAAGTCTCTATCGCGTGACTGTCGAGCAGCCAGGATTTCAGAAGGCGGTGGTAAACGACATCACACTTGCCGTTGACCAGGAATACCGCGTCGACGTTACGTTGAAGCCCGGCGCCATAAATCTGAGCATCGAAGTGCAGGCCAATGCCGTTGCGCTGGACACCGAAACTTCGTCGGTGTCTCAGTTGGTGAGCCAACAGCAGGTGGAACAGCTTCCACTCAATGGCCGCAATTTTCTGAGCTTGTTGTTTATCGGTGCGGGCGCGGTCCAAACGACTGGCGAGCAGGGCCAAATGCGACAAGGGGAAGGGAACGCCATCAGCATTAACGGCGGCAGACCAACCTCCAACAATTACACTCTGGATGGTCTCGTCAACA
This sequence comes from Acidobacteriota bacterium, assembly GCA_003224515.1. Lineage (GTDB taxonomy): Bacteria > Acidobacteriota > Terriglobia > Acidiferrales > UBA7541 > Acidiferrum. The sequence continues at coordinate 19,205 of QHZC01000050.1, read as the reverse complement.
CCGATACCTCACTGAATACCCCTGCGGTTATCTTGTCTCAGGATGCGATTCAGGAGTTTAAGGTACAAAGCGAGACATACTCTGCGGAGTATGGTTTCAGCGCCAATCAAATTAACATCGTCAGCAAAAGCGGAACCAACCAGCTACACGGGACTGCCTTCGAATTTTTGAGAAACGATGCCTTCGACGCACGGTCGACCTTTCAAACGACGATTCCCGAACTCCGGCAAAACCAATTCGGTTTCGTTTTGGGCGGTCCCATTTATGTACCCAAAGTCTATGATGGGCGCAACAAGACCTTCTTTCTTGTCAATTACGAAGGATGGCGAATCCGCAATGGAACGAACGGTTTCTTCAGCGTCCCAGATCCAGCGCAGCTCTCCGGAGACTTCTCGAGCTCTGGTTTATTGACCGTTGCGCAAGGATGCGTTCCAAGCGCGACGACGTTCTGCATGCCAGTAGATCCAAACACGGGTCAACCCTTCTCAGGCAATAAGATTGACCCTTCCCGCTTTTCGCGCTTAGCTCAAGTGGGCCTCGCCGCAAAGCTGCTTCCCGCCCCGAACTGTCTCACGAGCGGTTGTCTCGGCAACTTTCGCTTGAACACCACGCTGGCTAATACAGTGGACCAGCAAACCTACAAGGTCGACCAGACCCTAGGACGCTTCGGGTCGGTTTTCTTCAGGTACACTAAAGCTGAATACTCCAATCAAAATATCAACGGTTCAACAACAGTTCCGTTCGGGATTGGCATCTTCAATGAGCAGTCTAATAGCTGGCAAATCTCCCATACGATCAGTTTAGGACACAACAACGTCAACAATTTTCGCTTTGGTCATTTAGATCCAACGGCGATTCAGGGAGGTAATCCGGCACCGACATCCGACGTGACGACACTCGGGCTCACAGGTGTTTTCCAGAACCTACCCAGTTACGCCCGACTTTACCCAAGCATTACATTACAGGGCCTCGCAAACACGGGTTTTGGCAGTCCCATGATTCGTGGCAAACACACGGTTACGGTAGGTGTGGACTATCGGCGCTGGGTTTCAAAGCGAAACTTGTCGTCCGACTTCCTGGGACACTTCACCTTCCAGAACGACACCATCCTCAACAACGGGAGTTCGACAGGTTTTCGCGGCGAGCCAGCAAATGGTTGCGCCACGGTAACCTGCGGAACTGGCAATTCGATTGCGGATATGCTGCTCGGCTACTATCACGACGTCAGCACGTTTCTACCAGGGCCGTTCAGCCCCTCGGGTGTGGCTGGAAACTTGAATAAGTACCACTTCCAATATTTAGCTCCTTTTGTTCAAGATGATTGGAAAGTGACCAGCAAGCTTACCGTCAACCTCGGACTTCGTTGGGACTATCGCAGCGTTCCGTACGAAGAGACGAACAAGATGTTTTGGTTTGATTTGGCCAACCCTGCCGGTGGGTTGTGTTTCGCCGACAAGCAACTGGGGACCGCTTCGGTTTCCGGGCTCGGTGGCCCGATCGCGCCCGCTGGCAATGGCTTTTACCGATACTGCGGATTCGCTCCTCGCATCGGCTTCGCCTGGAGACCCTTCGACAACAAGACTGTCGTACGCGGAGGGTACGGACTCTTCTTCGATTCCGCGGAAACTCGAGAGATCGACGATTCGGGCGACATTTATCCCTTCGTCGTCCGCGCCGCGGACAATGCTACGACGAACGCGACCCTGCCGAAACTCACGAATAACATGTTTCCCCCTGTTCCGCTGCACCAAGTTACGCCGGCAATCGATGGCAGCCAGTTCTTTGCGGTGATCATTTCCGAACGTCCCCGTAATCCCTACGTTCAGCAGTGGTCTTTGTCGATCCAACGGGAACTCGCAAAGAACACTACGCTCGAAGTCAACTATGTCGGGAACAAAGGGACGCATCTCCTAAACCGCTTCAACATTGGGCAGCCCGTGCCGCCCGCCGATCCGACCCTCTGCGATCCGTCCACAGGTGGAAGTCCCACCGCTGGCGATTGCCCGACGGCCGCGCGGAGACCATTTGTCAATATCACATCGTCGAACGGATTCCTGGACAGCGAATGGAACGGATATTCCAACTACAACGCCGGCAACGTGAAACTTGAGCGGCGCACATCCTCCATGGCCATAGTAGCTGTCTACACATGGGCAAAGAGCATGGACGACAAGTCGGCTGCGGCCGGTGTCGGTGCGACGAACGCGTTTGCAGGTCACATGGATGAGCACAATCCCAGCAGAGACTACGGCTTATCCGACTTCGACGTACCTCAGCGATTTGTGACCAGCTTCGTCTATCAATTGCCGGTTGGCCGGGGACGGCGCTTCTTGAGCAGTACAAACAAAGCCGTCGATTTGATCGCGGGAGGCTGGCAGGTGACCGGCATTACGACCTTTCAGAAAGGCTTCCCCTTTTCGGTGCTCGCGGCCGACAAACTCGGGTTACTTACGTCATTCACGCAGAGAGCCAACCAAGTTGGCCAAGCGTATCCGAGCGGATTCCAAAAGAGCATAAACGAGTGGTTCAACACAGCGGCCTTCACACAACCTCTTGCCGGCCAGTTTGGGAGCAGCGGCCGCAATATTTTGCGGCAGCCGGGCATCAACAACTGGGACGTTGGTTTCGGGAAGACGTTCAATTTCACAGAGAGGATCGGGTTCCAATTCCGAGCGGAGGCGTTCAACATCTTCAATCATACCCAATACGGATATGACCCATTCACCAGCACGGGCATAGCGAGTTCGGTGGATAACAACCCGAACGACCCTCAATACGGCAAAGTAATTGCCGCAAGACCTGGGAGAATCCTCCAGTTGGGAGCTAAGTTCATCTTCTAGCCCACGGCGCACGGCGCTCGAGTCAACCCCTCGCCCGCCAGACCTCACCTCCAGGCTCTGGCGGGCCTTTCTTCGCGGGCGTACACTTCACCGATGCCGAAACTAGCAATCCAATTGGCTGCTCTAGTGCTTTTTCTGTCGGCCCTTAAAGGGGCGACCGGACTCGCCCAATCCAACGCCCCTTCTCCGGTGGACAAATACTACGAGGAGGGTCAGAGGGCTCTGGCGCGAGGCCAATTTCAGGAAGCTGAAAAGATCTTCGAAAAACTGCGGGAATTATCTCCAAGTGTCGCAGAAGTCCACGCCAATCTGGGCCTGGTTTATTTCAACGAGAAGAAGTTTGAGGCCGCGGTTCCCGCCCTGCGTCAGGCCTTAAAATTGAAGCCGAGTCTCACCAAGACGGAAACTCTTTTGGCCATGTCTTTGTCGGAACTGGGTAAGTACCGGGAAGCTCTTCCTATTCTGGAAAAGGAGTTCCGCCGATCTACCGATCCGGTTGTGAAACGCTCCTGCGGCCTTCAACTCGAACGTGCTTACACAGGTTTGCAACGCGACGAGAAAGCGGTCGAAGTCGCTCTGGAGTTGAACCGATTGTATCCGGACGATCCGGAGATTCTCTACCATTCGGAGAGGATCTTCGGGAACTTTGCATACTTGTCGGTAAAACGGTTGGCGGAAGTGGCGCCCGCTTCCATTTGGAAGCACCAAGCAGCTGCAGAAGCGTGGGAGAGTCAGGGCTCCTACGATCTTGCGATCAGCGAGTATCGTCAGGTCCTGTCGCTCGACCCACGCAGGCCGGGCCTTCACTATCGTTTGGGCCGTGTGCTTCTCGCTCGTGGAGCTGCGACCAACTCTCAAGAAGATACCGCCGGCGCTCTGAAAGAATTTTCGGACGAGTTGGAGCTTGATCCTACAAATGCCAATGCCGCCTACGAACTAGCCGAAACATACCGTAATTCCGGCGAGATAGAGGAAGCCGAGAAATTCTTCCGGCTTGCCCTGCAGCACTATCCCGATTTTGACCAAGCCAACCTCGGCCTGGCCGCGGTTCTCCTCAAGCAGGAAAAGCCGGCAACGGCGCGTGAACTCATTCAGAGAGCGATTGCTGCCAATCCGCAGGATGAGGTCGCATGGTACCGCTTGGCCCAAGTGGAGCGCATTCTCGGTAACGAGCCGGGCCAGCGAAGAGCCTTCGCCGAGTTTCAACGCCTGCGCCAAAAGTCCAGCGAACTCGAGGCGGCAAAGGGAATGTTTAACGCAACAGACGTGACGAAGCAAAAAGTGGACGGGCCAACAGAACCGTAAAATTCCCTGGCATGACAATCGGAATCGCAGACAAGCAACGATGAATTGGTCCGAAATCCTAACCGCTCTACGAACTCTTCCAATCACTCGGGACATCCACGCAGGAAGAATTCAGCGCTCCGATGGAGGGGCGACACCTGCCTGACCCGCTGCGCTCAACCCATAGGCATACGCGCGGCCAATCAACACGGCCCCGGCCCCCAGGCAGAGCGCTTTCACAATGTCGCCACCACGCCGCACGCCTCCATCCATGAGCACTTCCACTTGATTGTTTACCGCAGCGACCACTTCGGGCAGCGCCCGAAGTGAGGAAGATACGCTGTCGAGCTGGCGACCCCCGTGGTTCGAAACCACGATCGCGGCTGCCCCTTCATCTACCGCACGTCTCGCATCGTCCCCTGTCAGTACCCCTTTGACGATGATAGGGCCCGGCCAGATTTCGCGCAGCCAACGCAGATCCTCCCAGGTGACCACGGCTCGCGCAAGGGCGGAGCCGACGTCCAAGAGCGGCATTGGCCCGCTTCCCGGCACCACAACGTTCTCCAGAGCCGGCATTCCACCATCGACGAGAAAAGCGGCGAGCCATCTCGGATGTGTCAGAAAGTAATGTAGATAAGGAAGCTTGGCAAAAAGCGAGCCGCCCAACAGTTGCTTCATTCCATTGCGCAGGTCTCGCTCTCTCATGCCCGCAACGGGTGTGTCGATCGTTACAACTAACGCGGAAAAGCCGCATCGTCGAGCGCGCTCTAGCGCTGCCTCGGCCACCGCACGGCCACCCACCAAATACAGTTGATACCATACTGGCCCTGTCGAGGCAGCCCGCACATCTTCTAGTTTATGGCCCGAGATTGTGGACAATATATAAGCTATTCCTGCGGAACCTGCCGCCGCGGAAGCGGCTACTTCGCCTCCCGGATGCATCATGCGACTGTAACCCACAGGCGCAAGGATCGCGGGAAACGATAAGTTGAAATTCAAAACGCGGGTTTGCAGGCTACACTCCGCAATCGAGACCGCTTGCCGCGGCCGGAATCTGACGTCCTCAAAAACGCGGCAATTCTCTCGCAGAGTCACTTCTCCATCGGCGCCACCGTCCAGGTAATCGAACACCACGGGCGGCAAACGGCGATGAGCGATTCTCCGCAAATCGTTGATGTTGATGACACGGGAAGAGAGACGTGAGTTCACTCCTGGATTATCTCCTATCTGTTCATGGCGCGAATTTCGGGAGGTCTGATTCTATCGACTTGTGGGTGACTTCGCCGCCGAGCTTCCCGATCCCAAATAATTGCCATAGCCGACGACAACTGTAGATGTCACCAGAACGAGGAGACTGAACCCAACCAGCCACTTAGTACGAAGACCGGCTCCTTTCCATTCCTTCAATGCAATCCCCCAGAGAGTACTGAAGATAATGATGCTAGCCATATGGAGAGTCCAACTCGAGAACTTATAGCGGCCCATCTGGGTTTCGCCCATCGTGTAGAAAAAAAACTGGAAGTACCACGTAGTTCCGGCAAGAGCGGAAAAAAAATAGTTCGAAAGCATGGGTGCTTTCAAGACATTGGGTTCTTTACCGCGGGCGAGTTCTGCAATTTCTTCTATAGGAGCATCAATCGGGTTTTCGAGGATCGGCTCGTTGCTTCGCAGGGGAGCCGGTACGTGCACGTCAGACTTGAAGTATTGGTATCCCGTTCGGTTGCGGACATTCAGAATTACGCACCAGACCACGTTTGTTGTAAATCCCCCGAGCAGAACTACGACCAATACGGGAAGTCCCTGCCACAGGATGGGCGTGCCGTGACGAATGGTGATCTCTTTGACCGGATCGCCCGCAGCCAACCCATAGGCAAAACAAGCGCTCATCACTCCCGAAAACGTGGCCACCAATAAGCCCTTTTTCAAGTTGAATTCTTTGATGGAGGCTCGCTTCTGCTCCTCGGACATTTCCTTTTCTTTGGAGGTTCCCGCCATACCGGCAAATACAATCCCGAGCAGACAGATTCCGACTCCTATGAGAATCGTCAAACCCGAGTTCGTTCCGAGTACCTCCGTCGCGAACTGCCCGCGGGAAATGGGAGGCATCAGCGTGCCGAAGGCAGCCGTGTACCCGAGCGCCACGGCCATACCCAGAGACATCCCGAGGTAGCGCATGGTCAGGCCGAACGTGAGCCCGCCAAGGCCCCAGAGCACTCCGAAGGTGTAAGCCCAAAACAGGCTCCGGCCGGGTGCCTCATGAAAAACATGCATGAGATCGCTTGTCATCCACAGGGCTAGGATCCACGGCATGATGATCCAACTGAAGAATCCGCCGACGAGCCAGTAGGTTTCCCATGCCCAGCTCTTCACGCGCCGGAATGGAACGTAAAAACTCCCCGAAGCCAGTCCACCCAACCAATGAAAGAAAACGCCGAGCAACGGGTTTGGTCCCAAGGCTCATGTCCTTTCAACAACAGGATCGAAACAAATTGAACGGGCGAACCAGGGTGGCCGAGGAGCGGGCGACCGAGCACAAGGGGTGACTTTAATTCTCGTTGCGCCGATTCGTCAATACAAAAGCTATGTACCTATTGGAATAAGGAAGTAAACTTCGGGCTGGGATATACTGAGTTCATATGAGAAACAGCCAGCCCCGAACCGGCCCGCCCCGGCTCTATCTCATCCCCGTGCTTTCCAAGGCCCTGGATATCCTTGAGTTGCTGCAGACTGAAAACCAACCCAAGTCCCTCGAAGAGATCCACCAACGAACCAACATCTCCAAAACCACCGTATATCGGATTCTGAAAACCTTTACCCACCGTGGCTATCTCGCCCAGTCCGAGAACGGTCTCTATCGGCTGGTTTCGAGGCCGCGGAAAGTGCGCTTTGGATTCGGCGCAGAATCTTCGGATATGCCTTTTTCAGAGGCTGTTCGGGAGAGCCTCGCTACCGCAGCCGCATCTGCTGGCGTCGACTTGGTTGTCCTGGATAACAAGTACGACGCGGATACGGCTGTGCGCAATGCTGAAGAGTTTGTCCGCCAGCGCGTCGATCTCGTTATTGAGTTTCAGATTGATCAGCGAATTGCGCCGGCGATTGCAGACAAAATCCACGGCGCCGAGATTCCGCTGATCGCCGTGGATATCCCACATCCGCATGCCACGTTCCTGGGCGTGGACAACTACCGCGTGGGATATGAGGCGGGAGTATTTTTGGCGCAGCATGCGAAGAACAACTGGCGTAGCGAGGTGAGCTGGGCCGTGGGCTTGGAAATTAAGGAGGCGGGCCCTCTCGTCCACAGCCGCATTGCCGGGGCCTTCGCTGGCATTCGTTCGAAACTTCCACAATTGCGCGACGAGAGATATGTTTCCCTCGATGCGGAAGGACTCCGAGGAAAGAGCCATCGCCTGATGCTCGACTTCCTGCGAAAGCATCCCAAAGATCAATGTGTTCTAGTCGCCGCGGCCACGGATACTAGCGCACTTGGCGCGCTACAGGCCGTTCGGGAAGCGAAGCGTGAACGTGACGTAGCTATCGTAGGCCAAGACTGCATTCCGGAGGCACTGGACGAATTAGAAGTCCCGGGAAGTTGTTTCATCGCCTCCGTTTCCCACGAGGCCGCAAACTACGGTCCACAGCTCATTCAATTAGGGCTGGCAATCCTTAACGGCCAGACGGTGCCGCCGTACAATTACGTAAAGCACAAGTTGGTAGCTTCGGGCGCACGTACAAAGAAAGCGCGGGCCCCCAAGTAGCCATCCGATTTCACTTGTTCCACTATTGAAATTATTAATCTATTGCACTTATGGCTCCGTTGCAGTATGGTTTCGAGGTTTCCGGTTTCGTTGTCCCTCTTCCGCAGTCAGATGACTGGCGGTCTTCTACGTTATTGCCAGGGGCTCCTTAATGAAGACCCAAGAAAAGCTGCGCTATTTGGAAGATCGGTGGGATGATCGCGCCGCAAAGGCGCTGGATCAGGCCGAACTCCTACGTTACCGCTCCAACCTATTGGGCTCCGATCTTCGCATCACCAACTTTGGCGGCGGAAATACCAGTTCGAAGATTTCCGATGCCGATCCGTTGGACGGTTCCCAAAAGAGCGTCATGTGGATCAAAGGGAGCGGCGGTGACATCGGCGGCATCCAGCGAAATGGCTTTGCTACCCTTTATTTGGAGAAGCTGCACGCCCTTGCCGGTCGAACACAGTTGCAGCCTCGATTGACACTCCTCTGCACGCGTTTCTTCCTTTCCAGCACGTCGACCACTTACACCCGGACTGGGGCATTTCGCTGGCCGCGGCCGCTAACGGCCGAGAGAAAATGGAAGAGTTCAACCGCACCTACACTCACAATCTGATCTGGCTGCCCTGGCAGCGGCCCGGCTTTGAGCTAGCCATGATGTTGCGCGATGCCGTAAAGCAAACGCCACACTGCGACGGTATCGTTCTCGGCGGCCACGGTCTCTTTACCTGGGGAGACACACAGCGTCAGTGCTACCTGAACACCATCACGATCATCGACCAGCTCGGGCAATTCGTATCCGAACACCTCGAACGACGGGGAGCCAATCTGTTTGGCGGAAACCGTACCGCCACTCTTGAGAATCATGTTTCACTCGCGCAAGAGATCTTTCCGTTTGTACGGGGCCGCGTGTCTGCCAAGCACCGCCTAATTGGATCCTTCAGCGCCCTTTCCGAGGTTGTTCGATTTGTGAACTCGGCTGATGCCCCGAAACTTGCACATCTCGGAACCAGCTGCCCTGACCATTTCATCCGGACTAAAATCCGACCGCTCTTCGTGCCGTGGAATCCTCACGCCACTTTGTCGGGATTGCGCGAGGCGATTGACAAGGCGCTCAAACAGTACCGAGAAGACTACGCTGCGTACTACGCGTCTTTTGCCCAGTCCGACTCCCCCAAAATGCGCGATGCGAACCCCACTGTTGTGCTTGTGCCTGGCATTGGCATGTTCAGTTTCGGCAAGAGCAAGACGGAAGCGCGTATCACAGGCGAATTTTATACAAACGCAATACACGTCATGGAAGGCGCGAGCGCGCTGGGTTCGGACACAGCACCGGCCGTTCTGCCGCAGGCCGGTCCGGCCGCGAAGACCGAGGCGTTCAGCGTCTATTCCAATTACGTAGCTCTGCCGCCGTCTGAAGCATTTCGAATCGAATACTGGCGGCTCGAGGAAGCAAAGATCGGTCGGCAACCTCCGGAAAAGGAACTTAGTCGGCAGATTTGTCTAGTCGTGGGCGGCGGGAACGGAGTGGGCCAAGAGACCGCGCTTCTGGCAGCAGATCGTGGAGCCCATGTGGTTGTGGCTGATAAAGATATTGCAGCCGCCCAAGCTGTTGCCGCCCAGGCTCAAAAGATTGGTGGAAAAGAAGCCACCATTGCAGTGGCAATCGACATTCGCAACCGGGAATCCATCCTGAAAGCACTTCGCGAGACCATCTCGACATACGGGGGCCTCGACATCATCGTGAACACGGCGGCAGTCTTTCCTTCCTCGCCGGATGGACAAATCAATGATGCCCAGTGGGGACTTACTTTAGATATCAACGTCACGGCCAATCATCGTCTCGTTGAAGAAGCCTCGAAAATATTTCGCGAACAGGACTTAGCGGCTACGGTTGTTCTCGTCAGTTCCGCAAATGCCGTCGTGCCGAAACGCGGCAGCGAGGCCTACGACGTAAGCAAGGCGGCGGTAAACCACCTGGTTCGTGAATTCGCGATTTCACTCGCTCCGAAGGTCCGGGTGAATGGAATCAGCCCTGCCACTGTCGTCAAAGGTTCGACAATGTTTCCTCGGGATCGAGTCATCGCTTCCCTCACCAAATATTCGATTCCCTTCGATCAGGCAGCGTCGGATGAGGACCTCCGAAGTCTCTTGGCGGATTTCTATGCGAAGCGTACGTTGACGCATCAACCGATTGATCCCAAGGATTGCGCCGCAGCCATACTGTTTCTTGCCGGCCCTCAGTCGCGTTGTACGACTGGTCACTTGATCCCAGTGGATGGAGGCTTGACGGAGGCATTTCTTCGATAGACTCCACTCCTCGCGATCGCAGCTCAAATTGCTCGAGGGTGAGCAAACGACAATGAAGCCAATGGTAAACCGGAAACCTCTCGTCGCGGTCGATTTAGGTGCGCAGAGCTGCCGTGTAGCCCTGCTCCGGTGGAATCGCAGCGAACCGGAGATTGAAGTCATTCATCGATTCGCGAACGAACCGCATCCCATCGGCGATGAATTACGATGGGATATCCGCACAATCTTTGAGGGCATCAAGACCGGACTTCACAGCTGCTGCGCCAGCGCGCCGGAAGGCATTGCGTCGATTGCCGTGGATGGTTGGGCTGTGGACTACGTGCGGCTGGACGCGGCGGGAAATCCCATCGCTCTTCCGTTCTGCTATCGAGACGCCAGAACGGAGGCCGCGGAAAAGAAAGTGCACGCCGTTTTGTCCCCCGCTCGCTTGTATTCGTTGACGGGAATTCAAGTCCTTCGAATCAATACGTTGTATCAGTTATACGCGGACAAGATCGCTGGCTTGGATCCCTCCCTACCTTGGTTAAATCTTCCTGAATATATAACTTACCGCCTTTGTGGACAGCGCGTGAGCGAATACACCAATGCAACTCACACGGGCCTCATAGGCTTGAGGACCCATTCCTGGTGCCACGAAATATTCGACAAACTTGGCCTGGATGCGACAGCGGCACCCGCCATCGTGCCAAGTGGTTCGGTGCTGGGTCCGGTTGCGGGTGAACTTACTACTTTACCTGCGCTTCAGGACGCGAAAGTTATCGCTCCTGCATGTCACGACACCGCCTCTGCGATCGCCGCGATTCCGGCGACTGGCGACGATTGGGCGTTCATTAGCTCCGGAACATGGTCATTGGTCGGAACCGTTCTTGATTCGCCTTGCGTTACCAGCGACGCGCGTGTGATGAATTTCACAAACCTCGGTGGCGTGGGCGGAAAAATCTATTTCTTGAAGAATGTAAATGGCATGTGGCTCCTCAGTCAGTGTCTCGACGAGTTGAAGCGTCAAGGTGTTGCTTGCTTGTTAACAGATCTGCTTGCTGAATGTGCGTCGTTACCCACACCGCTCGCATTGATCGACATCGATGACCCGCAGTTGATGGTTCCTGGACACACGATCGATAAGATCAACTCGCAACTTGTGGGTCTCGGCCAGCCGGCTTTTGCTCCGAACAGAGCGTCGATCCCTTCTCTCGCTAACACAATTTTCCACAGTATGGCCGCACGATATGCTGAAGTGCTTTCCGCAATCAGCAGGATCACGGGAAAAAAGCTAAAGCGTCTCTTCATCGTGGGTGGGGGAAGTCAAAACGCGTTGCTCAATCAGATCACCGGCCAGCGAACGGGTTTGGAGATCATCGTCGGCTCTGCCGAGAGCACGACGATCGGAAATTTCGCTATTCAAATGGCGGCCCTCCAGCAAAATCGGGACTCATCAATAGGTGTAACAGCAAAAGCCGTTGCCACCTGGGCCGAGCAGATCGTGTCGGGTGAGCTTCTACAGGCAAATCATAGTAGTAATCGCAATTAGACTCGACGACGTCTTTGGTGTTTCGCGCGACGGAATGGAGACCTTATGAACGATAAAGCGGTCGAAGTCGTTTGGAAAGCTCTCGACAGACTTGCTATCGAGCTTCCTTCGTGGGGATTTGCCAACACGGGCACGCGCTTCGGAAAGTTCATTCAACCTGCTGCCGCCACCAGCATTGAAGAGAAATTCAGCGACGCCGCACAGGTGCATGCGGTCACCGGTGCGTGTCCGACTCTGGGTTTGCACGTTCAGTGGGATCTTCCGAACGGCCTGAAGGACGTCAGCGAAGTTCAGAGACTGGTTAAGAAGTTCGGTGTGCGTGCTGGATCGATCAACCCAAACATTTTTCAGAACCAGGAATACAAGTATGGATCGATCGGCAACCCCGATGCGGCGATCAGACGTATGGCCATCGACCACATTCTTGATTGCCTGGCCATTGCCGATGCGCTGAAATCGAGAGATATTTCTCCGTGGTTTGCGGACGGCTCGAACTACCCGGGCAGTCAAAATATTCGCAAGAGAATCGGGTTTTTCGAGGACGGCCTCAAAGAAATCCACGAAGCACTGCGTCCCAATCAACGATTGCTCCTGGAATACAAACCATTCGAACCGGCCTTTTACCACACGGATGTAGCAGATTGGGGCATGGCATTTCTTCTTGCCAAAGAAGCAGGCCCGCAGGCACTCGTTCTCGTTGACACCGGGCATCATTACCAAGCCCAGAATATCGAGCAGATCGTGGCCTGGCTGCTTCATCACCGGATGATCGGGGGCTTTCACTTCAATGACCGCCGCTACGCTGATGACGATCTGACCTTAGGATCCATCGATCCCTACCAAGTGTTTCGGATTTTTCACGAGATTCGTATGTTCGAGTGGGAGAATGATTCGACCGCCGACATCGCTTACATGGTGGACCAGAGTCACAATCTAAAGGGCAAGATCGAGGCTATGATCCAGACCGTTTGCACCGCCCAGGAGCTCTACGCTCGAGCAGCTCTGGTCGACCATGAACGCCTGTCGAAACTCCAGCAAAACTGCACGCTCGTGGATGCCGAAGAGACCCTGCGCGGTTCTTTCTGGCAAGACACTCGCCCCATGGTTAAGGAGTGGAGAAAAGCGAAGGGCCTGCCAGAAGAGCCGCTCCAGGCTTTTAGAGAAGGCGGCTACCTGGAACGGATCACTCGGGAGCGGCGAGAAAAAAATCTTGGCGCCACGGTCAGCTACGCCTGAACTAGGTGGTCGCGAACGATTGGTCTGGGCCATCCGGAAGCACCGTCCGCAACCAACCAAAAATAGAAAGAGACTGTTGCTTGGGGCAACTGCTAGTCGCGTTTTTTTGGCGCGGGATTTCAATAGGTGAATATATTCACATATGCGTTGACAGGCGCCAAGGTTACCGCTAAAGTCCGCGAGCGTCGCCCTGTCAAGGCTGGTGGGGCTCTGGCAGGACAGTCGATGGGCAAGGGGTGGATCATAGCCAGGACGGTTCGCCAACAGAAAGAAGGAAAAAATTGAGACCGGAGAGGCCGTGATATGGGAACTCCTTGAAATGTTTGGGTTCGATGCGCGGGACTTCTCGGGTTCGTCGTATGCCTGGCGGGGGGTGTCGGGGCGCAGAACGCCGGCGATGCGCTTGAGCAAGGATTTGGCAACCCGCCGGATAGCGCAAAGCCGCGCGTCTGGTGGCACTGGATGAACGGCAATATCACCAAAGAGGGCATCAAGCTCGATCTGGAGTGGTTGAAACGCGTGGGTATCGGTGGCTTTCAAAACTTCGATGCGGCACTGAACACACCGAAGTTGGTGGACCAGCGCTTGGTTTATATGACCGCGGAATGGAAAGATGCATTCCGCTATGCCACCACGCTTGCCGACCAGCTCGGTCTCGAAGAGGCCATTGCTGGATCGCCCGGTTGGAGCGAGTCCGGGGGACCGTGGGTGAAGCCCTCACAAGCCATGAAGAAGCCAGTCTGGAGCGAGACGCCCGTCCAGGGCGGGCAGCCTTTCAAGGGTTCCCTTCGTGAGCCGCCTTCGGTCAGCGGGCCTTTTCAAAATATTGCGCTCTCGGATTTCCTCGCGACAATAAGCGGACAAACCCCAACAACGCCTCCGGAATATTACGCCGATAGCGCGGTGGTCGCGTATCGTGTGCCTGAAAGCGACCTACCCATGACGGAGCGCCAGCCGAAGGTGACCTCGAGCGGGGGCACCATGGACGTCGCGCTGCTGTCGGACGGCGACCTGGTCAAGGCCAATCGCTTGCCCATGGCCCCCGTCGGCAAGCAGGCATGGATTCAGTTTGAATTCAGGAAACCCCAGGCCATTCGCGCGGTGACACTTGTTTTAGGCGGCTTCCGAAGTCCGTTTGGAGAAAGGCCCAGCGGACCGGACCTGGAGAACAGTGACGACGGCCAGACATTCAGGAAAATCGCTACGGTCCCGGGTGATGGCGCGGTAGAACATACCATCGCCTTCCCCGAGGCCACGGCCCGCTTCTTCCGTGTGAGTTTCACGACGTCGCCTCCGCCGAAGAGGTCCAGTTTTGGTGACATCGAATTCCCGGTGCCACCACCACAAAGCGAATATCAGATCACCGAGCTTGTGCTGCACACCGGAGCACGGGTGAACCGCTTCGAAGAAAAGAGTGGCTTCGCAACCGTACCCGATCTGTATGCCTTTGCAACGCCCCCGGTCTCTTCAGCCGATGTCATCCACAAGAATAGCGTCGTGGACTTGACTTCCAAAATGCGGGCCGATGGAACGCTCGACTGGACAGCCCCGGAAGGGCGCTGGGTGGTGCTGCGCATGGGATATTCGCTGACTGGAAAGACGAATCACCCCGCCTCACCCGAAGGAACCGGCCTCGAGGTGGACAAATTGAACCCCGACTACGTCCGGGCTTACATGAATACGTATCTGGACAACTACAAGAGCGCCGTCGGGGAGCTGATGGGAAAGCGAGGCCTACGGTGCGTGATCAACGACAGCTGGGAAGCTGGCACGCAGAACTGGACCGATAATTTAATAGCGGAGTTCACCAAACGTCGTGGCTATGATCCGCACCCATGGCTGCCCGTTCTTACCGGCCACGTGGTTGAGAGCTCCGAATCGAGCGATCGTTTTTTGTGGGACTTCCGCAAAACCCTCGCGGATCTCCTGACTGAGTATCACTATGATCTGATCGAAACGATATTGAAAGAGCGGGGCATGTGCCATTACGGCGAGTCTCATGAGGAGGGCCGCGCTTTCATAGGCGACGGCATGGAGGTCAAGCGCCGCAACGATGTTCCCATGGCCGCCATGTGGACACAAAGACCCGGCGTAAACGAAGAGCAGTACGGTTATAACGCAGACATCCGCGAGTCGGCATCCGTTGCGCACCTCTATGGGCAGAATTTGGTTGCTGCCGAGTCTCTCACAGCAGCTTCAGGTGCGTGGGCTTGGTCGCCGGCCACTCTCAAGCCCACCGCCGACAAGGAATTGGCGATGGGCCTTAACCGCTTTGTTATTCATACCTCTGTCCATCAACCGTTGCTTGACAAAACACCGGGCATCAGCCTCGGACGATTCGGCCAATGGTTCACACGCAACGAGACCTGGGCCGAGCAAGCGAAGCCCTGGATCACCTACTTGGCGCGCAACTCTTACCTGCTTCAACAGGGCCGCTTCGTCGCCGATATTGTTTATTTCTACGGTGAAGATTCGAATTTAACGTCCTTGTTCTTGCACAAAGCGCCCGAGGTGCCCGCCGGCTACAACTTCGACTACATTAACGCCGACGCCTTGATCCATCTCCTATCGGTCGAAGGAGGGGACCTTGTGACTCCGAGCGGCATGAGATATCGGGTGTTGGCGCTGGACCCCTACAGTCAGCACATGTCGCTGCCGGTTTTGCGCAAGATCCGGGAGTTGGTGAAAGCGGGCGCCTTGGTAGTCGGGCCGAAGCCCACCGGGACTCCTAGCTTGAGCGAAGACGAGACCGAATTCCGCGCCATGGCGGACGAACTTTGGGGCTCTGGCTCGGGTGAGCGCGGCTACGGGAAGGGTAGAGTCTATGCGCAGCAAAAGCTATCTGATGTGCTGACCGCGCTGCATGTGGCGGCCGATTTCGAGTATGCGAAACCAAAGAACGACACAAACCTGCTCTTTGTCCATCGCCGGCTTGCCGATGGGGACCTCTACTTTGTCGACAATCGCAACGACCGCAATGAAGATGTCGAGGCCACGTTCCGCATACAGGGGAAGCAGGCCGAACTCTGGCATGCCGACACCGGCAAGATCGAACCCGCTTCTTTTCATATCGCCAACGCTCGTACGACCGTGCCGCTCCGCCTTGAGCCGTGGGGCACGGTGTTCGTGGTCTTCCGCCGGCCGGTGAACGCCTCGTCTCGCGTTTTGCCTAGGGTCATCGAGGAGCCGATCGCAAGCGTAGAGGGGCCTTGGGCTATCAGGTTTCAGGAAAATCGCGGAGCCCCTGCGGAGATCACCCAGGACAAGCTAAGCTCGTGGAGTGAAAGCAAAGATGAAGGAGTGAAGTATTTCTCAGGGACAGCCACCTACACAAAGACGGTTCAGGCTTCGCCCAACTGGTTCAAGCCCGGCGTCCAATTGTGGATCAATCTTGGCGAGGTCAAGAACCTCGCGGAAGTCTTCGTCAATGGCAGCTCTATGGGCATCGCCTGGAAGACGCCGTTTCGCGTAGATGTCACCGAAGCTATGAGACCTGGCGCGAACACCTTCGAAATCAAGGTCACCAATCTATGGGTGAACCGGATGATCGGCGATCGGCAGACGGAGGCCACCAAAAAATACACCTTCACCTCGCCCACTTTTTATAGGGCAGACTCACCTCTCCTGCCTTCGGGACTTCTTGGCCCCGTGCAGATCATTCGATCTGCGGGGCAAGGGAATCCCCGATGATTCCTCTCTCAACTGTTCCAGCGCCAGGTTGGGAACCTCGTACCCGTTAGGAGCAGGGGAGCGCTGGCTGAAGCGCTTTAGCGATTTGGCGGGCGTCGCGGGTTTGCGCAAGACCCAAGAGGTCAAGGAGGTAGCGGATATTGTCTAACATGGGTGTCCAGATAGCTTGCGTCAGTCTAATTGTGTTCGCTGCGTTGCCGGCGATCGCTCAGCAAACCGAAGTGAAACTTCCGATGCCAGCGAAGCAGGATTCTACCCCGGAACCTCGAACCATTCGGTTGTGGGAACGAGCGGCTCCCGGAGCCCTTGGCAACGAGGACGCTGACGTCCCTTCCATCACATGGTATGCGCGATGGAATCAGAGCGCACCCTCCACCGCCGTCATTGTGGCACCGGGCGGGGGCTATGAGTTTCTTGCCACAAATCATGAAGGCCGTCAGGTCGCAAACTGGCTGAACGCCCTGGGGGTCACCGCGTTCATTCTCAAATACCGCCTTGGCCCACGCTATCGCCACGCGATTGAACTTGGAGATGCGCAGCGCTCTGTTCGATTCATAGGGTCGCGCGCCAAGGAGTTTGGTATTCGCCCAGATAGAATCGGCTTGATGGGCTTTTCCGCCGGTTGACATCTGGCCTCGATCTGGGAACTCATTTCGACGCCGGTTCCCAGTGCTGCCGAACCGATCGACCAGGTAAGCTGCCCCGACTTTCTGATCTTGGCTTACCCGGTAATATCCTTCGTCGCGGAATATAGCCACAAAGGCTCAGCCAAGGCGCTTCTCGGCGAGAATCCCAGTCCCGTCTTGAGCAAGGAGCTGAGGTAATGTCAGATGGCCGAATTCATGGAGGATGACGATGTCGACCTTTACTCGGCGCCAATTCAATCGCGCCCTGATGGCAGCCATTGGATCAGGTTGGGCTCGCGACGTGGTGGCGGCTAGATCACCCCGAGAGACCCAACAGCCGATTGCGCCTGGATCCATCACAGACGTTTCGGGCATCAAAGCCGGTCACTACACAGACTCACGTCGGCCCACGGGTTGCACCGCGTTACTTTTCGAGGGCAAGGCTACCGCAGGTGTGGACTACGACGGCTCGGCACCTGGCTCGCATTTGGGTGTCCTGCTTCAACCCGTGAGTCCAATTGACACGATTCACGGAATTCTGTTGACCGGGGGAGGACCCATGGGCCTGTCGGCGGTCGCAGGGGCGGTTCGCTACCTCGAGGAGCACAAGATCGGATTCGATTGGGGAATCCCCAAGGTTCGCGTTCCGATTGTTGTGGGCGCCGTGATTGACGACTTGGCACTGGGAGATGCGAGAATTCGCCCGGACGCAGACGCCGCTTACAAGGCCTGCAAGGCGGCCTCCTCGGTGCAACTTGAAGAAGGCAACGTTGGTGCCGGTGCAGGGGCGACGGTCGGAAAAATGCTCATAAGCAATGGTTACAAGGGAATGAAGTCCGGCCTTGCCACATCCAGCCTTCGCCTCGGTGACATCATCATCGGCGCACTGGTTGTGTCGAATTCGGTAGGTGACATCTTGAACCGGCACAACGGGGAAATCGTTGCCGGAGCGCTCCGGCCTGACAACAAGGGATTTGCCAATATCAGTGAAACGCTCAAGAAGCTCGCCTCCGGCGTGGGACTCTCCTCCTTAAAGGTCAGCGATTTACCTTTGCGTAGCACCACGCTGGTCGTGGTTGCGACCAACGTGTCTTTCACAAAGACCGAGCTGACCAAGATTGCCATGATGGCTTCGACTGGGGCCGCGCGAGCCATCAATCCTTACCACACCAACGGCGATGGTGACTCCACCTTTGCGGTCTCAACCAACAAGATAGGTTCCGACCTCGGGATTTCTATTATCGGGGCGTTGGCAGCGGACCTGGTCTCCGAAACTGTGGTTCGTGCAGTCACCTGCAGCAAGTCAGTCGAAGGCTGGCTGGCCGCCCGCGATTTGGAGTTCTAGTCCTGTACGGCGCTAAGAAACATGTAGTCGATTCGTCAGGGCTGCAAATCCACAACGATCTCAGCGGGAATTCTTGATGTAAAGGACTCTTGCCGTCGTTGACATTTTGCCCAAATTCAGATTTCGATTCCTGAGTTGCCATTCTTTCAGCGGGGTTGCCTGGGAATCCAAGAATTGGTCCTCATTCCATCTCATCTCCGCGAACGCCGATGGAAGGTGTTGCAGCGATGAAAAGCCATCGCGAAGGCAAAATCACGCTGCGCACTTACAATGTTAAGGCGGCACCGCTGCCCAAGGTGGACTCGAAGCTAATTCGGGATACGCGAAAGAGCCTGCACTGTTCACGAGCCGTTTTCGCTCGGAAGCTGCGTATTAACGAACGCACGCTTGAGAAGTGGGAACGGGGTCGCGCAAAGCCCAATCCTCAAGCAGCAGCCCTCGTCTTGTTAGTTGGCAAATATCCCGACACCCTCGACCGATTGGAACGGGTTGCGGTAGGTTAGCAATCGTCTATTCCGAGGCACGTCAGAGAGACAAGCTTTCGACTTCGGCTTTCAGGCTAGGTTGACGGAATGTCGGCCACCGTGCAGGTGCCCAACCTCATAG
>QHZC01000313.1:4944-7672 GCA_003224515.1 Acidobacteriota bacterium | reverse complement strand
GTAGTCAAGACGCGTCAGTCCGCGGGAATCGCGAGCCGGAAAAGTAACGATTTCGAGATTGCGGCCCTCGAGGACCAACCGAGAGGTAACCGTTTCGCGGTTGCTTCTTCGCCGGAGGATATCGTCGCGATTCGCTGGCAGATTGGGGAGATTCTTGATGCTGTTCAGCAGAATGTCGGATTCCAGGCTCCCCATGCCCGTGGTCTCGTCGACCGGTTCGTCGGGCAAGAGCGTCAGCGCGATTCGAGCCACTTCCGGCCCTGCGGAATTGCGAATCATGCGCAGCGCCGCCGAGCGCGAATTGATGGCCTCCACGCCGGTGGCCAGCTTGTCGGGGCCGTCGGTGTAGGGACTATAAAAGCGGTAATCGCCGCTGCCTTCGCGTTGGTAAAACATGACGTAGAAAAACGGCGGCAGAGCAGGGTTGGCGCCGCCGTAAAACCAGATCTCGATGGGATAGAGATTCGCGGAGTTACGCAAGACCTGTTTTTGCTGGGCCCAGGGTAATGTAGGTGCGGCCGCGATCGGTGCGCCAGCCTTCCACACCTGAGCCGATGCCGAAACGCGCATCGGCAAAAGCGATGCGCTGGTAAATCTCGTCTTTGTAGCTGTTCGCAGGCGAGCCGGGAGAAGGATTGCGGATTTCCCAGAAGGTCTCAATGAACTTTTCGCGAGCTTCGTCGGTGGTCAGCTTCAAAAAGGTGTCGCGTTCGTCTTTGGTGATAATGTAGGCGACGTCCCGCTCCAGCCAGTCGCGATAATTCTTCTCCAATTTTTGTTTTTTCTGGCCCAGGCAGATTCCACTACATGCGAAGAGGATGGCCGCTAGAAACACGCTGACCCTGCGGGAAATAACGCGGAGGCGCCGCGGGCCGTTCACCCCGCCTGCGTTGCGGCGAAAGTCGTCGCAATGCAGGCCATCCATCGCAGAATTCCTCATCAACTTCTCCATGTCGTACCGCACGTGCACACGAAAATAGATTCGAGTAACTTTCCTAGCCCTGGTGGCGGATGCGTTCGGCGAGGGAGCGGGCGCGCTGGCGGGTGATGTCGACAAACCGGGAATCTCCGGCGATCTGGTCGAGCAGGGGCACGAGGTTGAGGTCCGATTCGAATTGCAGCAAGGCGTCATTGATTCCCAGGCGGTCGTATTTCATGCGCCGCGAAATCAAATCAACATGTTCCTGCTGACGAGCCAGCCCCTCAAAAATCTGCAGCAGCTGGGACGCCGCCGAATTCAAAGTGTAGTTAAATTTTGCTTCATGGATTTCGGCGCCGGATTCCCATCGAAAGGTCTTCTCGCCGAGATTTGCGATCTTGCGATGCACATCCAGATCCTGTCCTTGGAAATGTTTGAGTTGCGCCGCCAGATCGAACATCTTTGTGCGCCACGCCGTACTCACCTGAAAGGGCAAGGAGCCGGGGTCCTCATCCAACTGGCGGATTTCATACGCGGCGGTATCGGAATCTTCCCGTACAGTGATCTCGATGAATTCCGGTGAGCTTCCTTTGAAGACACGCCGAAACGTGAGCTTGGCGCCAGAGGGAGTGGGGATGGAGAGCGCGACGGATGCCGCCAAGCAGGCCGCGGCAATCAACAGAAAGAAACGCAGGAGGGAATTCTTCATCGCATCGATACGATGCGTGGCAACCCGCCACGCGTTGCGCCGCCGCGTCGAATTTCGTTTGGCAATCCGGTGGAACCTGCCGCGGCGCGGAGCGCGCGCGGTTTCGCTCTGCACATGGCACAGGGCCACCGCCAAGGCATCCGCGGCGTCCGACGGCTCCGGTGTTTCTTTCATCGAAAGCAGGGCACGTATCATCAACTGCATCTGCCGCTTGTCGGCGTGGCCGTGACCGGTGACGGAAGCCTTTACTTCGCGTGGCGCGTAGCTATAAACCAGCACGCCGTTCTGCGCCGCGGCTAGCAGGATGACGCCGCGCACTTCCGCCAGCCGCAGCGCCGTGCCCATGTTCAGCGCGGTGAAAACGCTCTCCAAAGCCATCGCGTCGGGTGAAAACTCTTCGATCAGCCTGCACAGCAAGGCGTGTACATCCTGCAGTGCGGCGCCCGCGCATTCCTTCTGGCGCTTCGCGGCCACTTTTAGGGCACCATAATGAAGCATGCGGCAGCGCCGTCCGTCGCTCTCGACAATCCCATAGCCGGTCGGCCCCGTCGCTGCAGGGTCCACCCCCAGAACGCGCAGCCATCGGTTCTTTTCGTTCCGCCCGCCAGATGAAATGGCCCCAGCCATGGCCCCAAGTCTACGGCCTTCCGCGGATCCCTGCCAGCGCTTTGTAGTGTACACGTCAGTTAGAAACGCAGCAGGTCAACAAAAACGGCCAGCCCGGGTCAGGGACTGGCCGCAAAGCAAACTGCAGAGTGAATTAGTTGGCGCCGACCGCGGCCTGAATTTCGGATTCGTCGATGTCGAAGTTCGCGTAGACGTGCTGCACGTCGTCGTGTTCTTCGAGGGCTTCAACCAGGCGCACCATCTGCGTGGCCTGCGGGCCCGTCAGCTTGATGTAGTTCTGCGGGACCATGCCGATCTCCGCGGACGCTGGAGTAATGCCCGCCTTGGTCAGCGCTTCCTTCACCTTTTCGAGGGCCTCCGGCGGGGTCACGATGTACCATTGGGAGCCATCGTCCTTCAGATCTTCGGCGCCCGCTTCCAGCACCAGGTCCAGCAGCTTGTCTTCGCTGGCCGCTCCCTTGGGCACGGAGATC
>QHZC01000313.1:3169-4768 GCA_003224515.1 Acidobacteriota bacterium | reverse complement strand
GCCGTAGCCTTCGAAGGTCGCTTCCTCATACTGCTCGCCTTCCAGCTGCCCGGTGCCGCGAAGAATGGCGCGCTCGATGTTCTCGTTGGGCATGTTCTCGTTCTTGCCCGCCAAAATCGCGGTTCGCAAGCGCGGATTGGAATTCGGATCGCCGCCGCCGATGCGCGCGGCAATAGTGATTTCACGAATTATTCGTGTGAACGCTTGGCCGCGCTTGGCGTCGGTGGCCGCCTTTTTGTGTTTAATCGTGGCCCATTTTGAATGCCCGGACATGACACATCCTCGTTTGTTTCACGTGACCGCGGCCTAGCCGGGGTCATCGATGGAAGAATTCTTGCGCCGCAGAGCGGTTTCGGAGAATGCCGGCCGCAACATTCCCTTACGTCATGTGAACCGACGTGCGGTCGGCTAGAAAAACGACACCAATGCGGAGACTTAGGGTGAACCGCAAACCCCTGCGGAACCACGGTAGTCTAGCACAGCCCTCCACCGCGCGAAACGGGTTAAACCCCACTCCACTGGGCATCTCGTTGAATCCGACAGACTTCTGCATGGTCGCCGCGCATTGTAGCAAAAGTCCGGGACCTCCCACGATGATGATTTGCTAGACGTGCCCTCAGGAAGAGCAGGTCGAGCCCAGTATCACGGTCCTTCGCGCCCGCGAAGCGCAGCGGCATACCGTTGTGCGATCGCGTGCCACGAAAAATGGCTCTGCTGCGCCTTGCGGCTTCGTTCTGCCAACCACGCCCGATAGGCAGGGTCGCCGAGAACCCGCATCAACGAAGGCCCGAACTGTTCTCCTGGTTCTGTCAATACCACCCCTGCCTCGGTGATCGGCGCAGTCGTTTCCCAACCCTCCTTGGCGACAACTGGCAAGCCACACGCAATCCCGGCAATCGCACTGCCGCGCCGTGTCGAAATTGCGCCTCGCGCGAAGAGCAATACGTCGCTTTTTCCCAGCACGCGAACTACCTCCTCTGCGGCAAGGATCCCGCTAAGGCTCAATTCCACATCCAACCCCTCGAAACTCTCCCGAAGAAGGTTCTCCGCACTCTCCGCATTGCGGCCAACGATCACCAGCCGCACCCGGCCAATCCGCTTCGCCACATAGCCCAATCCTTCTGCGATAGCTTTCACCTCTTCTGCCCCAACGCGGTCCGGTGATAAGGAAAAAACTGCCACTGTTGGCGGTCGCTCCTGGCCGCTCCTTTCCATCGTCCAGGCTGTTTCCGGCGATGGCAGGTTCGCACCAACGGGAATGAAAACAACATTTTGCGCACTGGCGGGAAGCCATCGAGCCTTCTCTCGCGGAACGGTTAGAACCGCGAGATCGACTAGCTTGACCGCTTCCCTCATGGTGTGTATCTGCAGGTGGCGTCGAGCATGGTCGACGAGCCGCCTTCCGTGGTAAGGCTGGGCGTCGTGAAACACGACGCCGCAGCGTACGCCGTATTTCCGCAAGAATCGAACGAGGCCCAAAATGCGCAGCGGAAAGCCTCGCCGCGACCAAGCGAGGGCGGTATACTGAACGAGGACCCAATCATTTTTCCAACGCCCGACCCGCCGATCCATTTTGGCGAGCGCCTTCCTCCAACCGAG
>QHZC01000313.1:0-3122 GCA_003224515.1 Acidobacteriota bacterium | reverse complement strand
CCCAGAGACTGGCAGTATTCCTCGACAGCATCCGTCGGTTCATCACGCCGCCCGAGCAATGCCACGCACCGTTGGTTCATGGGGGGAAGATTAAAACAGATTTCTAAGCCTGATTCACTACGCGTAATGCAGACGCCCATTCCACCTCCGCCAGTTTAACACCGCGAGAGTTATGCCAACCGCGATACTAGAGTGAGTTCCGGCACATGCGCAGACAAACACGAATCACGCGGCTTGTCATCGAGATGGCATTGCATGTGGATACCTCTCTCACCATGCCCGTCATTACATCCACGCATGCTGGCGTGGCCGATCTGATTCGCGACGGGATGGATGGCTTCATTCTTCGCCAAGTCGATGATTTTCAGGTTCTTCCCGGGAATGCTCCAGCGTCGGTATTCGGACCAAGCGCTCGGAAGAGCTGCCGGTGATGCGGCGGCGAAGGCCGCTCGTCGGCGCCCCGAGCCCACAAAGATTAAGGCGCATCAGCGGGTCAGCGTCCTGTGCGGTGCGCCTTAACTGATTTGCGTGTCGCTTCCAGCGTGAACGTAAGCGACTCCTTCGGAATGCCTGTCACGAAGGGTCTGATCATCCAGCCAAGCACGGTGGGAATGTCTCGCGTCAGCGAAGCCACTTCACTTTGAACATAAACGCCGCCGTCGCGTTCTTCCATGCGCCACCAGGTTTCCATACGCCAGAGGAACCCGCCGTCGTCCCCCGGCGTTTTCTCACGCTCACCGTTCTTCCCGGCATTTTCCACTTCGGAGATGCGCACCGCCGAGCTGCGGCTATGAGCTTTTCCCGGTCCATCGTGGAAGTACTGCACCTCATGCTCGGTGTTCAGTACCACGGTGATCATCTTGTGCCGCCGAAACCTCAGGAAGACCCGGAAGTGATCGCCTTCTCGCGATTCGACTTTCGAGCCTTCGACGTCGGGAGCGTAGTACACGGAGTGCCGGTCATAATCCTCAAGCACGCCAAGCACGTCCTCGAGTTTCGCACCGGGAATGAACACCACCCCGGTCCAGTGATGAATCATGCCGCCCGGACACGCGATCGTTTTATGCTTGTCGAGAATTTCCAGCTTCTGCATCTTGACTTCGCCGCGTTCGAGCGCCGCGTAGGCTTCCTCGCGTTGCTCTTCGGGTAGCCCATCGACCCACAGCAGGCCCGTACCGCGCTTCAGCTCAGATTCATTTCGGGCTTCCGCCAGTTTTACGTAGCGTTCAAACGCTCCCTCGGTCTCCGTCTTCAATCTTGGGAGCGCCGGTTCGCCAGCCCGCGCGACAGGCTCGGACGTTTGGTGCACCGCCAGCGCAACCAGGTAAAACACGACAACTCTTGCGCCGATGTTGTTTATAGCCTTCACCTGTCGCTCGAACCCTTCAGATTGCGCCCTTCGGTTTCCTTTAAACCGTACATTTGAAAGCATCTTATATAGAAAATTAGGGCACGCGGGCGCTGTTGGATGCAAGGCGGATGCCGAGGGATGCAGAAGAAAAGGAGGGCCTGGGTTGTACGCCTTCTCTCTATATGCTCTTGCCGGTTATGCAGAGGGAAGCAGGTAGAGAAACAGGCGGGTTGGGTAGCTCGCACACGACCCCTTGCGGAGCCGCTGTCCCCGCGCGGCCCCCAACCCGTTCTTAGCAAACTACGCACCTGCATTGCAGGCTACAATGGGTCCCCAGAGCCACTCGACGGGGTACCTGGGTTGTAGTACAGATGACCTTTTCTTCAAGCCTAGGACGGTGTATCAATTACACTAAGTCCTTCAATGTCAATAGGATGCGGTTAGGGCTGCTTAGGGATTCCTGCCTGCTATACCGAGTAGTACTACTCTCTATCTGCTTCAATTCTAGCTTCCTTTGCACCCAATCCTCAACACGTGTGGTGCTGTTGAAAGATGAGCATTTGCAATTGATTGCAGGCAGGTATCTGATTGCTCCGGGTTCGTTGCGGCTTCGGCAAGCGGAGAGCGAGGCGAGGTTATCGATTCCCACGATCTCCAAATCTTCCTCGACTGTTTTTTTACTTACAGCAGAATTAATCTTCTATAGAGCTATGTTGAGAGCCCAGCGGTTTACCGCGACCTCGGGCGGAGCCTTGCCTTAGTGGCTCGTGCGCGCCTTTCTTATCAAAACTGTACCAACCCACGCCTTTGCTGCCTTTTCCACAACCCTCGAGGAACTGCTTCCCATCGTCGTTCAGCACGTCGTCCTCACCCAGCACATAAAAGACGTCCTTGGGCTTCGCGCTTTTCAGAATCTGGTCGACGGTACCGGGCGCCTCCGGCTTCGAAAGGTGGCTGATGTCGCCGGTGTGCAGCACGAATTCCGGCACCGCAGACAGGGCGTTGACCTTGTCCACAGCGGCTTTCAGAGTGGCTCGAACGTCCATATTTGCGGGCTTATTAAACCGCATGTGGCTGTCGCTGATCTGCACATAGCTCAGTTCGCCCAGGGCTTCTTTCGTGCTCCACACCCGGCAGCCGGCTAAGGCGGTAAGATTTCAGCACGCCGCCACTCATTACACAAAGGGCTCCCGTACCGCCCAAGCCATGCACTTCAGAAATCCCCGCCGATCGATCCCGTCGTGGCTGTGATCGTAGAAGATTTCGTTTTTCACCTTACCCGCCATTCTTCCCCCTCGACATCTAAAGACACCAGTATCCGTAACTATTTACAATTTTCTTGGGAGGGCGGCGCGGGTGAGAGAGTCCAGGGAGCCCGCGCCGCATATGGGACGTGTTTCGTCTTGTCCAGACCACCCAGGGTCGCCAGTTATTCCCGGTTGGGTCGCTTACCAACCATTTGTCTTGTTCGTCACATCCAAGAGGGGACTCGGAATAAAATGCTCGTTCAGGCGGTTCCTGCCTATGAGTGACTCTGACCAGGGGAAAGGCTCGGACGTGTTGGATGCGCAGGACCGGACGCGCTTCGAGCAGCTCGTGCTGCCGCATCTCGATGCCGCTTTCAATCTGGCGCGCTGGCTGCTAAGAAGCCGTGCGGATTCAGAAGACGTTGCCCAGGAGGCCATGCTCCGCGCCTACCGTTTTTTCCGAGGGTTTCACGGGGGGGACGCGCGCGCCTGGCTTTTGCAGATTGTGCGCAATACTTGTTATA
>QHZC01000312.1 GCA_003224515.1 Acidobacteriota bacterium | reverse complement strand
GACCGGTCCGGGATTGATTTGCGTCACGCGCCCTTGCACGTCAAATTCAAGGCACTTTGCTTCAATCGCACGCGCCCGCAGTTTCAGCTCGTCTTCGTCGAGCTTGTGGCTGCGTTCGCCCTCGCGCAGCAGGGAAGGGAAAGGGAGTTTGTAATTCGGGCTGCCCTTCGCAATCTTGGGGTCACCGGCCTTTCTAGCCCCGGCCCTCTCTGTTTCTCGGTTGAGGACAAAGATCGGCGTCTTGTGGGACGCGTCGTTTGTCTCTTTCTTGTCCTCGTCTTCGATTTCGGGCCTGCCTCTGAAAATATTGCTCCCGTCGGCGAAGCGAATCGTCTTGGGAGGTTCATTTAGGACTTCGGCCTTTCCAATCGATTGCGGGGGAACGGGTTTTCTGCCGGATAGTCGAGACTCTTCTACACGTCGCCGCATGCGCTGTTGCTCGCGCTCTTCGCGCCAGGCATGCCAGCGCCCTTGGGCCTTCTGTAGAATGCCGAGCCTTTCCACTTTTCCAATCGGTCCATTCGGCCCGCTGGCCCAGGCATGCGCGCCGGAGAAAGAGAAACGCGTGGTCATAAACAGAGCCGTCACGAGCCACGCCACGGCCACAAGATTGGCGCCCCAAAGGTTGAAACCGGTGCGCAGGCCGCTGGAGATGAGCGCCCCTAGGATTCCGCCGGGCGGAACCGTACCACGCACATCCCAAACATGCCACAACGAAAGCAGCGTTGGCAGCGAAAGCAGGAGCAGTCCAAAGCCGGCAACCGTGGCAACTTGCGAATCGATCGCCCGGCTGCGGAACCACCGCCAGCCCAAAACTAAAATCGCCGCGGGCAATAGAAATGCCGCAAAGCCGAAAATCTGGAATAGCAGATCCGCACCATAGGCCCCGGCGGGCCCGATCCAATTTCGCGCTGGACTGCCTTCGGACGACGGCGCGCTTACGTTAAACGCCGCGTCCTTGGGGGAATAGGAAAGCAACGCCAGCGCGATCAGCGCTGCCACCGTGATACACAAAAAACCTACCAGCTCATTGAGCCGCTTGTTTCCAGTTGGAGTCAGAAGACGCACAGAATCTCCTCAGCTTTTTGGGGAAGGCTGAGTGTGGCGGGCGCTGGCGCTAGCGTAATCCCGCCTGGAGGAACACCCAAACAACCCTGAATATACCAAGAACCCGTTACGAACGAAAATTTGTTTTTCCTTTTTGTTTCTAAAAAGCTGAACCCAGCTTATCTCGATACCCAGAACAATACAGCAGCCCCGACGATGATCCTGTAAAGTGCAAAAGGAGCAAATCCGCGCCGCCTAACCCAAGCCATAAACCAGGCAACCGTACCGTACGCCACAACAAACGAAATCACGAAGCCAATGGCCAGCACAAGCCATCCATGCGCGTTCATCTGCGCTGCTCCGATGGGAATCTCCGTCTTTCCCATGAGTGACTTCATCAGGTCGTAGCAAGTTGCCACCACCATCGTCGGTATGGACAGGAAGAAAGAGAATTCCAGCGCCGAGGCACGCGACATTCCCGCTAACTGCCCGGCCGCGATCGTGGACATCGACCGCGAAGTCCCCGGGAACACCGCCGAAAGAATCTGACACGCTCCGATCCAAACCGCTTGCCACGCATTCATATCCTCCATATGCCACGTGTGAATCCGCGTTCCGGTAGCCCCCAGTCCCGCCGCTTCCGACCTGCCATTCATCTCGTCCACAATCCACATGACAATTCCGCCGATTAGCAGGGAGCTGCCGATGATGCTCAAACTCTCCAAATGCTTGCCGATCACCTTGGTGAGCAAGAAGGCGGGGATCGCCGTCACCACAAACGCTACGATGACGAGGCTCAGAGGATGCGTCAAGAACGTGCGGTCGCCGCGATCGCCTTTCGGGAAAGTAGCTAGGAGCTTCCTGATGCGTTCGCGGAAATAAACCGGCAAGCAAAGAGTAGCGCCCAATTGAATCACGATCGTATACATCTTCCAGTAGCCGCTTGTGAGGCTCACGTGGAAGAGGGCTTCGGAAATACGCAGATGCGCCGTCGAGCTGACGGGCAAAAACTCCGTCAGTCCTTCAACAATTCCAAACAGCAGGGACAGAACATATTCGTTCAATTCTTTTCTCCCAGATGCTTATCGGGCTTAGAAGCTGGCGGCTGAAAGCGCTTGCGCATCTCATAAGCGTCAAGGCGACCCAGGTAGTAACGCTTCAAAGTCGCTTCGATACGATAGCCGTGGCGCTGCCAGAAGGCAACCGCCGCGGCATTGCCGATCGCGGTTTCGAGCAAAACCGAGCGTACTCCTCGCGCGGAAAGATTCGACTCCAACTGTTGTAGTAGAGCAGTCCCGATCCCGTTCCGCCTCAGTTTTTCGGCTACATCCAGAGTGATGATGTGCGCCAATGGCGGGTTCTCTTCCGACAGGACAAAGCCAGCAATGTGATTTCCTTCGACCGCGACAACGCAGTCCGCTGACGCCAGGGTTAAAAAGTAATGCAAAGTC
Organism: Acidobacteriota bacterium; assembly: GCA_003224515.1. GTDB lineage: Bacteria > Acidobacteriota > Terriglobia > Acidiferrales > UBA7541 > Acidiferrum. The sequence continues at coordinate 306 of QHZC01000312.1, read as the reverse complement.
GTTTTGGAATAAGAAATTCCCGCCGGGAAGCACGCTTGGTCCAGTCTATGCAGCGAGGCGAAATCGTGCGGCTCGTAGGAGCGGAGCGTCAGCGCCATGGCGGGATTGTAGAACAGAACGCCCACCTCAGGTCTGGCTGCGGATTTTAAGCGGGCTTTCTCGAGACCGCGCCACCCTAAAGTTCTAGTGGCTCGCCGGTGGCATCGTTCGCCCGAGTGCTTTCACCGTGACTTCGTCGGGAACGGGTCGTCCGTTCTGTTTCGTCACCACGCCGAAGCCGCCGCTGTAGTCCCACATCGTCCATCC
>QHZC01000308.1:1201-6390 GCA_003224515.1 Acidobacteriota bacterium | reverse complement strand
TTTTCTTGGCTGTTTACTATCTGTTTGCGATGGGCCGGATCGTGGACCACATCGTGAATGTCGATGCGCCAGCGGCAAAGCTGGCAGAACAAGCCTCCATCCAGATATTGGAGGCCCGCCGCGCAGCACGAAACTACATTCTGTTCGAGGACCCGGAATATCTTCGGGCAAACCAGGAATCGCTTACGAAGATGAGGCAAATTCTGGTTCGTATCAAGGATCTTGAGCCCGGCGAAGAAACCATCGTTCAGAAGGGTCTGGATGCAGTCGATCGATACCAGCAGCGATTCGCATCTGCAGTTTCGACGATGGGACAACGCAGGCAAGAACCAGTCGACCAGATTCGGGAGGCAGTGTTGGCCTATGAAAAAGACTTGGACAATCTTGTCAAAGAGGCCAGACATAAGAGACGGGCCCAGCTAATTCAGGACCTTCGCGCCCGAGTCGGTTCGTTTGATATGCGGATTACCCAGGCTATACAAGAAGCAAATCCCGCCTTGCGGCAAGTCACCCCGGACCTCCAGGCATCCAGTCAAGAGACCTTGCAGCTGGCGTCCGAACTGGAACAGCAAAATTGGGGGCGTGTCCAAACAGACCACCAGGAAGCTCGCCAGTTGATCCGTCGAGCTGAATGGGCCCTAAGCATCGTTTCAGCTGTCACTCTTTTGTTTAGCGTGTGGGTCAGCATCATCCTGCCTCGCCAAGTCACTAAACCTCTCGTCAGCCTCAAAGAAGCCGTGGATCACGCTGCGACAGGGAATTATGAAGTAGAATTCGAACTCCACGGAGGTGGTGAAGTCGCAGAACTTGCAAGAAGCGTCCAAAACCTAACGTCACTCTTGCGGAGAAACCCGTAGCTTTGCGAGGGCCCGCGCATCCAATGGAGTGATGGCGCATGGGACGAGGATGGCAGAATCGTCAGAATGGCCCTGTTTGGATTCCCGGTGCCGTAGTTGCGCCGCAGATGTCGCGGCAGAGTCCGCCATCGCCCGACCGCAGGGCAAAACAAGGGCACAGCATCCAGTCGAGACCGCAAGGATCATTGAACCAGCTTCTTTGGATTCTCTACGCGCCCATGTGGCTACAACAATACCGCAAGACTTGCTGTTCGAGTTGTACTGTTATACGAAGCCGAGATCGTGGCAGAAGTTGGTAAGAGAACTATAGACGTGTTCACCGTGAAGATCGCGCTGCTGCTTCCGGCCGGAACGGTCACGCTGGAAGAAACGCTGGCCGCCCCATTGCTGCTGAAAAGCATAACTTGCGCACCGCCTGCGGGAGCTGGCCCGCTCAGCGTCACCGTACCCGTAGAGGATTGCAGGCCGCCAACGACATTGGTAGGGTTCAACGTCAGCGAAGAGACGGTTGGAAGAGGTGCAGGTGCCACGGTGAGCGGAGCCGATGTGCTCACGCCACCATAGGACGCGGAGATAGCGACTAGGATCGATGCGTCCACCGCGCTGGTGCTGATCGTGAAGCTTGCGCTGCTGCTTCCGGCCGGAACGGTCACGCTGGAAGGAACGCTGGCCGCTCCTTTGCTGCTGGAAAGCATAACTTGCGCACCGCCTGTGGGAGCTGGCCCGCTCAGCGTCACCGTACCCGTAGAGGATTGCAGGCCGCCGACGACACTGGTTGGGTTCAACGTCAGCGAAGAGACGGTTGGAAGAGGTGTGGGAGGCGTCACGGGGAGCAATATCGTTTGGCCCCTGCTCACCTGTACGTGGGAGATGTGTTGTCCTCCGTAGGTTTCCGCTCCGACGCTGTTCAGGCCGGTAATCGGGATGATCGCGCTCGGAACGCTGGCCGTCGCCGGCACAGTGATGCTGATCGTCAAATTCGACCCGGAAAGGCCCGTGAGGCTGGCCGTCGCGGTCGACAGGTTGTAGGCGTTGCGATTTTGCATGTTCTGCCCCAACTGATCGAGCGTTGGGCTGACCACCGGCAGTTTGTAGAGCCGTTCGTATTTAGTGAAGGTCTGATCATAGGCATCACTGAGCAGCGAGTGTCCCTGCCCGTCATAGTTGTGCAGGTTGTTCTGATGGAACATCTGGGGATCCATGTCTCCCATTAACATGTTTGTGAGGAAGCCTGAGCTGACGTAATCGAGAATCTGTGGTGCAGTGAAGGTGCTGTAGGGTGGCTGTACGGGATTGTTGTAGATGCAGGAAAACTCCGCCTGATCGTCCGCCCAGTTAACTGCGTTGAAGAAGATATCGTTGGGATGTCGCGGTACTTCGTAAAGGCTGGGGGCATAACCGTTCACGATGCCTACATTCGGCGACGGATTTGGACCGTTATTGGCCTGTCCGATGACCGAGGTGTCGGTCACCACGTAGCGGATGCCATCTTGAACCAGATAAGTGGGGACCAAAGTATCGTTCAGACCCGTGACGCCCGGAGTTACGAGGTTGGCCGGGTTGAAGTCGCTCAGATGGAGAGGGCTGACGGTGTCACGGGGATCTGGGTCCAGGTTCTGGCCCGCGCCTGTATACTGGTTTGTAAGGAGCTCCAGGTCGATCGAATCTACTTGTGGAGTGTCGGGGTCACCACCAGGATCGGACTTATGCAAACCGTTAAGACTGTTTGGGTGATCGTAGGTGTGACTGATCCAGTGGAAGTACTTTTGGTAGTTCTGAACGTTGCTGGTCAAGTCGTCATTCGCAACGCCGGCGGTGGGGAGGCTGGTCCAGTCGGTATTGCCCGTGGTGCCGACGCCGTTGAAGGCCAGGGTTAGTTTGAAATTTGCAAGCAAGGGGTCGCTTTGCATCTTGTTCTGCCAAGCCACCAACGAAGTCATGTCAGCGGAGTTGATCCTAAAAAACGGCAGCAAGGTGGCATCTGGTGGCGTGCGGTCGTGAGTTATGGGATCGGTGCACGGTGTGCCCGGTATCCATTCCGAGCCATTGATGAAAAAGTCGTCCACCTGCGCGGCGGCGTACACGTGGTATTCGCCGAGGAAGATGCCCTTGGTGACCCAGTTGATCAGACCGTACGCCAAGACTAAGTCGTGCATCAGATACGGACTGCTATCGAAGGTCTGGGTGAGATATTGCCGCCCATCGCCCAGGGTATAGAGCAAGGAGAGGGCATTACCAGCGGCGTCCGTAAGCAAGGGCGTTACCGAAGCCCCCGTCGGCAACGCTGCAGCACCGAGAGGCGTGCCGAGATAGATGTAGGCGTTTGAGATGGCAACCGGTGTGGCGGTGTTCGCGTACCCGAAAACCGACGCCCCCGCAGAGCTAAAGCTAGCACTATCCGTACCGGCAGAGCTAATAGTCCCGTTATACGGATAGTTGAACCCAAAGTCGTTGTTGGGATACATGTACCAGTTCAGCTGGCGCACCCCGAAGGTTCGCTCATAGGAGGTCAGGAGCGACATCCCGGGTAGCGTGTAGATGTAAGCGCCATACGCGAAGATCACGCCCTGGTAGTAACCGTGGCAACTGCCATCGGACAACATTGCGGAAGTGATTCCTCCGGTGTTGACGGTCATGTCCAACACGTCGTAAGGCGTGCCCAAATAGTCGAGGATCTGCTTGATCGCCGGGAAATCCGCTTCCCTTTTTCCATTGGTGACCACCAGCAGCTTCATGTCGATCGTAGGTGTCGAGCAGGCGGTCGGGAGGGGCATGGGAAGCTGGGCTTGCGCGGTTGGTATTGTGGCCGAGAAGAGCACGAAGGAGACGACAAGAACTCCGGTGGAAATAATACAAAAGCGTAGCTGGTTCATAACGTACCTGCGTTCATTCAGAAATCGGTCCTAGACTTCAAACCACAGGCTCGGCAAGTTTTACGGCTACGTCCGAGTAGGCCAGTTCAGCGGGGAGGATGATCTCTGGCCGGATAGCGTCGCGTCGCGCCACACAAAACTTGGCCGGGCAAGTCGCAGTCAGGCTAACGAACCGCAAAGCAGCCCGCAATCCGGTGATTGTTCTAATTGGCTTAACGAAAGACTCTGCTACCAAGGGCTTAGTCGATCAAATTAGCCCATTGGATTAGCACAATGGACTACGCCGTTAGCACAATTCGTTCCAATTTCCTAGAGAGAACCAAGAAGAAAAATAAAGGTCTGGGCTGTCGCAACAATTAAACATCAGTGGGTGAATGGCCACGGGGGAAAAAGATCGAGTCACAACCACGATTGCGTCACGATAATAGTCGCTATAACCGTCGAGCGGGAGGGGACTCTCATCTTGATCATGACGAGCGTAGCAAGCCTTCACCTTGTAGCGGCTCACTTTCATCCGATTCGCAATCTCCTTGCTGTCACGCCTTACAGCAAGTGCTACTGCAGCCTGACCGGAACTGGGTCGCACACCCATTACTGCGGTTGGGCCAAGATAATTCTGCCTACCATCGCGGACCGGGAAGAGGCGCCCGTCTTGATCATGGTCGTTCGCAGAAAGGCCTTCACTGTATTGGGGCTGATGTGCATACGATTTGCAATTGCCTTGCTGGTTAGACCTTGCAGCAGGTACTCCAACACTTCTCGCTCGCGTTGCGTTAGGTTGAACTGCCGCGAGACTTGCGACCATGGGACCAATCCAGAAGGCCCTCGTTCTAGCAGGACGGCTATGCCGGGGTGCGAAGGATCTTTGGCGCATGAACGCACAAAGAATGCTCGGCAAAAATAACGTCTCCTGCCTGACCGGAACTCAGTCACAAAGGGCGATTCACCGCGGGCCTGACGGCTTACTAAGCTCGACCGAATCTTTGCTGCAAGGAGGCCGTCAGAGTGCGTTAGGCTTCGGTGCTTGTCCGGATAACTAAGAATCTCGATGGCCTCGGCATTGAACGAGACGGGACGAAGTGAGGAGTCCATCAGAAGGAATCCTGCCGCAGTCTTGGGCGGAGACTCTCCCTTCTTCGGCGCCGACTCGTCTGCTTGGGCGGCCGAAATCTTCTTCACCGGTAGTGGAGGGGTAGGGTCGCCCAAGCCACACTCCTTGGGAGCTATTCCTGGCCGCATACGGCCTGTAGTTTTGGCGTTGTAGAAACGAAAACTAAGGAACGATGCATCTGCATTTCTCCCCTTCGGCTCCAATTTCTCAAATCGTGATTGTTCGTTACTTCCTCTACGAGAAAATCTGCGAGCAAAAGCTCGCGTGGTTTACTGTGAGCCGCCTTCTCAGGGCATCCAGTCAGATTCGTTCTGCGCGCGCCTTTCCTGGGAAGGCGTAAACTCGACA
>QHZC01000308.1:0-852 GCA_003224515.1 Acidobacteriota bacterium | reverse complement strand
CAGTGTTACATCTAGTTTATGAGATTGCGTTTGCTTTCCTTGGCGTGAATTTGGGAATTTGGGTACGTTGACGCGTTGACGGAAGTCCGATGCCCCGATTTTGTTCGCGACCGTATCCTTCTACGCCTTCTTAAGAAGGCGGATGCACTATCCAGCTGTGTTACCGACGCGGGAAAGGGCCAAGGCATGCCCGGCATCAGCAAGGAAAGCGGCACGAGCCACTATCGTTGGTCGTGGTAATGAACCTCTGGCCCGTTCCCCCGCGCTGGAATTCGCGGGTGTGCTAGTGCTCGTAGGCGCCGATGCCGATATTACTTCCCTGCACGCGTGGATTGCCAGCAAAGTCTAAGGTACCAACGACCGTCGATCCTAGGTCGATTCCTGCATTGACTGCCGGTGAAGTCGGCTGGATTTGCAGGTCAGGCGTCGTCAGGCTCAGGAACTGCGGATTCACATATGGAGAATGGCTATCCTTCCCGGTCGCTGATTGATAGGACGAGAAACCACCGTAGTTCGTACCATTCCAGAGAAAGGCTGCTATTGAGGGGGTCAACGAGGAGTAATAGAGGTTGTAGTCCACGTCCGCCGGATCGGGCTCGCTGTTCGTGTGGTTGTTGATGAATAGGCCTTGTGATGAGGCATATACAATATTGTTCTTGAACGTGTTGTTGGTCGCGTAGTATTGAATCTGAAATTCACCGCTCCCCGTGTTCTTGGTATCGTTCTGGAACAGGGTGTTATTGACAATCGTGCAGTGGTCGGTGCCGCCCACGTTGCTGGCATATCCTCCAATGGTTATCCCGGTCGAATTCGCCGAATACACGAGGTTGTTCCGCGCTATCACAAAGCTAG
>QHZC01000309.1 GCA_003224515.1 Acidobacteriota bacterium | reverse complement strand
GCGAGATTGTGAAGGCATCGTTGCCAAACACAAGCTGGCTACTTATGGAGTAACTGGGCCAGTGTATGGCGGTGTCAGCCCCTTGCAGGGCCAATTGGACTGGAGCTTGAGCGACAAAATGAACACCGCACAGATGACCGCGTTTTTGTCGCAAGTCAGTCAAGCCCATCCGCAGGAATTCATCGTGATCGTGGTGGATGGTGCCAGTTCGCACAAAGGGAAGGAGCTGGTCGTGCCCGAGAATGTGCGCCTGATCCCTTTGCCGGCTTACTCGCCGGAACTCAACCCCCAGGAACACACATGGTGATTCGTTGGGCCAGCCGGAACCACGGCTGGGGGCCGTGGTTCCGGCTTAAGCAGTTTCCCTTTTTACAAGGAGGAGCCATGCTAAGGGGTCAGACAATGGCGACAAAGTTTTTCTCTAGCAATGGGCAAGCAATCCGGCAGTTCCTGGCTTGCCTGTGTTTTTTCCTAGTGGCAGCGTGTTTTTTCACTCCTGCCCTTTCGGTCCAAGGCGTAAGCGCGGCGATTCAGGGAACCGTGCGCGACTCATCGGGCGCAGTCATCCCCGGAGCAATGATTACAGTGACCAGCACGGAGACGAACCTCCAGCGGACGGCTATCAGCAATGACGCTGGATTCTTCTCCGTTCCGGACTTGCCTCCCAGCAAATACCGAATCGAGGTATCCGGCCAGGGCTTTCAGACCAGGGTCATGGAAAACGTTGAGTTGGTCGTGGGGCAGGAACTGGTGTTGAATACTGCCCTTCAGATCGGACAGATCACGCAGCAAGTAACGATCACGAGCGAAGCGCCGCTGGTGGATGCTACCTCCACGTGGCAAGTCTCAGGGCTTGTTGCCGAACGGCAGGTTAAAGATTTGCCGCTCAACGGCCGTAGCTTCGACAACCTCATTGCACTCAACCCGGTGATGGTGAACTCAAGCGCGATCAAGCAAACCACCTCCAGCAGCACCGGGCCAGGGAACTATTTTTCGGTCGGCGGCCGGCGTCCCGGCGAGAACATTTTCTTGTGGAACGGGGTGGAATACCCCGGTGGAACTAGCGCCATTAGCTCGACTCCAGGGGGCGTGAGCGGAGAGTTGCTAGGCATCGAGGCGGTACGGGAATTCAATGTCGTCCCCAACATGGATGCGGCCGAGTTCGGCCATCGCGCTGGCGGGCAGGTCACCATCGTAACGCAATCCGGCACCAATACCTTCCACGGCTCTGCGTACGAGTTTCTGCGCAATAGCGCCCTCGATTCGCGGAATTTTTTTGACCACCAGCTTCAGCCAACTGATCCGCGCATCCCACCGTTCAAGCGTAACCAGTTCGGCGGTTCGGCGGGTGCGCCAATCCAAAAGGACAAGACATTTGTTTTTGTAAACTACGAGGGGTTCCGCCAAGCCTGGGACCTGCCCAAAGTCGCCATTGTCCCAGACGCACAAGCGCGGCAAGGTTTCTTACCATGCGGTATCTCGGGCCTGCCTTGCGGTTCCAACGCACCGGGCACAGAGGTCCGGGTTCCGGGTTTCAACCCAGCGGTTGCGCCATACTTCGGCTTGTGGCCAGACCCCAACGGCCCCGAACTGGGCGGGGGTACAGCCTATTCCTATAACACCACTCCGAATCCGGTGCGGGAAGACTTCGGAATCGTGAAGCTTGATCGTACGTTCTCAAGCAAAGATACCTTCAGCGCTTCTTACACCATAGATGACGGAAGCAACGTCGGGACGGGGCAAAATCCGTTTAGCGCGGTTACCAACATCGAAAGAGCGCAGGTGCTCAGCCTGTCGGAAATCCACGTCTTTTCTCCCAGCACGGTCAACAGCTTCACCGCTGGATTCTCGCGCGTGTGGTTCAGATACTTTTATTCAGTATCTATATCGCCTGCAGGAGTAGAACCGTTCGTCGTTGGGAAACCGCCAGGGCAAATCAACATCGGGGGCACTCAGGGCAGTACCGCCATTACCCCTGCCGGTTCCGGGCCTAACACCGGACACGACCAACTCAATATCGACAACATCTACACCTATCAAGACAACGTTCGCATCACGAAGGGGATTCACTCAATCGCCTTGGGAGGCTGGGCGGAACGGCTTCAGAGCAACGACTTGAGCGGAACGTATGGGCAGACAAACTTCCCCAGTCTGTTCAGTTTTCTGCAAGGCAAACCGTCTCTGTTCCAGGTGACCCAACCAGCGCCGCCGATTCCTTTCCGTGTCTGGATGGGAGCTTGGTTTGTGCAAGACTCCATAAGGCTCAGGTCCAATCTCACCCTTAGTGTGGGGCTGCGCCATGAGTTTTCAAAAGGCTACCATGCCAAGGCTCTTTGGCCCCCGTGCGGCCATAGCTTGGGATCCGTTTGGGAAAGGCCAGACGAGCGTTCGGGCCGGCTTCGGCATGGCCTACAATCTGCTGGACAACATCGGTTGGTGCTGCATCAACGTTCCTCCCATCGCGGGAGCTTCGCAGATCACCAGTAACGTTCCGTTTCCCTTGCAGATTGTGCCTGGAGTAACTTCTCTGGCGAGCGCTACGCCTGGGGGTGGTCGTCTGGGGATACAGCAAGACCCATACACCCCAACCGTATTCAATTTTCACTTTGAGATCGAGCAAGCCCTACCCGGCAACATCAGCCTGCGTGTGGGTTACATCGGATCACACGAGTACCACGAGGTTCTGCGGGCAGACGCCAATACAGCATTCCCCACCATCTGCCCGGCATCGCCCTGTCCCGCGGGCCTGCCGGATGGAACCAAATACTTTTCAAGCCCTGTGGTTCGACGGAATCCACAGTTAGGAAGCGCGGGAATCTTCTTTACATCCGCAGTCAACAGCTACAACGGTATCTTTGTGGACGTGAATCGCCGATTTCGCAACGGGTTTGCCTTGCGGACCAACTACACATATGGACAAAGCTTAGATAATTCCTCCGCGATTACCGGAACTCAAGCCGGCGGACAGGTCGGCGTGGTCATGGACCCGGAAGACCGGATGCGAGATTACGGTTTGTCCGCTTTCGATGTCCGAAATCGGTTTAGCTTGAGTGGCGTCTATGAATTGCCGATTGGTACGGGGAAGCCTTTCTTGAGCGGCGTCAAAGGTGTTGCGGACAAACTTGTGAGCGGTTGGCAACTGAACGCGATTGTCAATGTGCAGAGCGGCTTCCCGTTCACTCCCATACTGGGGTTCAATCAGTCGCGCAATGGGGATACGGGCCTTCCCGATAGGCCCAACTGGGCTCCGGGTAGAACCTCGGATGGCATCTACCTGCGGACGCCAGAACATTGGGTGGATGCCACTGCCTTCGCCCTCCCGGCAGCGGGAACCTACGGCAATGTCGGTCGTAATGTCCTGACCGGGCCTGGGCTAACGGATGTCGATATGTCTATGTTCAAAACTACGCGCTTGACGGAACGATCTAGTTTGCAGTTTCGGGCGGAGGCTTTCAACCTGCTAAACCGATCTAACTTTGGTCTCCCCAACTTGGTGATGCTGACCCCTTCGGGAGCACCCGCGAGTTCAGCCGGGGCTATCACCACAACCGCCACGACGTCGCGGCAGATTCAACTCGGTTTGAAGGTGAGTTGGTGAGGAACTTCTAAGAAAACTTCGGCTATCCCTTGTAAGGACGGCGGCAAGTTCCCCCAACGTTCTTGAACGCTGAGCGAGATGTCAGCGTTAGTTATCGTTACGGTTGCCTCCGGCACCACGCCGCCACTCGAGTCTCTCACGGTCCCGAGAATTGTGCCGGTTGGAAGTTGAGCAAAGGTCGAAGTCGCCAGCGACAGCCAAATGAGCGTCGCAAAACAACGGATGCCGAGCCATTCAAGGGAGTTTTTTTTAAGCATGATGCCCTCCGGGGAGGTCCACTAGTTGCGGACGGTTTAGTCTCCTGAATCGGCTATGTCAAGCCTATAAATCGCGTGCGGCTGAGGATGAAAAGGTAATCTTCGGATTCGTGCGAAGCGGAAATGTCCACTTCCATCGAGGGCCGGTTCTGGCACGCACGGCTCGTCATGCTGAGAAATGGCGGAATCGTGCATCAATTGCGCGGCCGACAGTCGAATGGGGAACTCCGCGATCCGAGCATGTGGCATTGGGCTATCGGAAAGGTTCAGTATCATCTCGTCGATCTGCACGCCGAGGATGGAATCCTCGTCTACTTGAAGGCGTCGCTGACGGGCGATAAGCCGACCGACGTTCTCAGGTATCATCGCGAGCATTTGGACTTTTCTCGTCAGACCACCGCGGACCAGTGGTTCACAAAGGACAGCAGACCGGCAACATATTTAGGGGTCTTGAAAAGAAGTGGCAGAAGCGGCTCCCACGGGCATCAGATGTTTCGCCTCTCGTGTGATAGGCAAGTGCCCTTCGGGGCATGCGATCTGGGCTTTGTTAATTGTAGATAATTTTGTAGACGGGATCGCACCAAGCTTCCATAAGAGTGGTGCTGGGTCTGTAATTCCGAACTCTTTAAGAGAACCTTTGACCTGCTCCGATTTAGGGCGTCGGCTTGCCATCCGTGCCGCAGAATTTGGGCCCGAAGCCGATTCGATGTTTGAAGCAGTGGGTGCAAAATCCACGAGTGAGGAATTTAGGACAATAACTTAGCACTCCGTCGCATTTCTCGTAAGTCCTTGAAATTCCTCTCGCCGTTTTCGACCCCTACCGCCCCTACCAATCTCACGCAGCGGAAGAACTTAGCGCCGCGCAAGTCAGCGAAACTCGCCCTAGTCAGCAATTGGACTCCGCCGTTCAGGTTGGAAGTGGGTTTCGCATTCATTGCCTGGAACGGCAGATCGGTGCCAGACTTTCCGGAATTAGCGTGCCACAATTTCCGGAATTCACAGAAACTGTTAGCGTTAACTCAGGTCAGGGGACCGTTAGGCCGGAAACGAAGGGGTCGGAAATGCCCGAAATCAGTACGGTTGGCCAATTGGCTAATTCAAGCTTGATCTGAAATTCGTAAGTGACGCCAAAGCAACGCCAAAGCAACGCAATATAGAGGAGCGCCCCTTAGGAGTTAGTTTTGACCGCTGTAGCCTCCGCTCGGACTGCCGTCAAGGATCGAGGCCCGCTGCGCGGCGCTTGCTCCGCGTCCTTGACTGCGTCCTCGCTCCGGCTTCTGTCCTTTCATCGGGGAGCTGGCGCTCCCCCTTTCTCGATTCTGCCGGATTCCGATTCCACGAATTTCCCCTGGTCCCGCAGGTCATGCCACCTCAAAAAAATCGCTCTGCGAGCCCCGTAGCGCGAAATTTTTTGACCAGGAGGCAGGAGCGCCCCTTAGGAGTAAGTTTAGAGCGCTGTCTCAAACCTCTCCAAAAGAGAAAGGAGCGCTCGCGATGAATAGTAGCAAATATATCGTAGGCATGGATGTACACACAGCAACGATTTCGGTTGCCGTGCGCAATGCCGACGGGAAGTGAATCATGGAATCGGTCCTGGAAACCAAGGCCAGCACCCTACTCCAGTTCATCCGCGGATTGTACGTCACCTTTGAGGAAGGCACCTGGGCG
>QHZC01000306.1:5229-8965 GCA_003224515.1 Acidobacteriota bacterium | reverse complement strand
GAGCGCGCGTACTCCAGATAAGGTTCAGTGAGAGCCCCGGAGGCTTTGCGGCGATAGACCCGTGCAAGCAGCAGCGCGGCCGCGCCTTCCAGGACCGCCAGTGGCGCTCGTCGCAGGAGGTCGGAGAAACGAACGCACACGACTTCCTCTCGCCGCCGAATCGTCAGCACCAGGCTGGAATAGGGATAAAACTCCACTCGGAATCGCGGCGGCCGACCATCGCAACCAAGTCGCGTGAACATCCGTTGAAAAAGAGGCCCGCCTCCCGGGACAAGGGCACCTTTATTTTCCTTCGATCGCATACGCTTACCGGATTCCTTGAGAGTTCGAATTGCTTGTGAATCTTCTGTTTTTCCCAGCCCTTTTTCTTCTACTTATCTAACCCGCTGACAACCACCAGCCTCGCTCCATGCAAAGGCAAAAAAACCTGCTATTCTCTCACCGAGAGCTTAAAACCAGTTTCAGGGTCGCATAACCACCCCCGCGGGGCGGCTCGCGCTTAAAACTGACAACTGAAAACCATCAGTTCTTCCGCCGGACGGGCGGCGGCGCAACTTTCTTCTTCGCCTTTTCCGCGTCATTCATCGCGTCACGAGTGCCCTCGATCGCGTCATCGAGATTCTCTTTGTAAAGGTCCCGATCGGGACCGTCGGTGGACAGTTTCTCCAGCACAGCCAGAAATTCCTTCGTGCGCGAAGTCGTCAAGTCGATTCCCTGCCGGATATTCTCCTGCTTCTCGATCCCCAGTTGGATAAGGTCCGCAGCGTCGTCCACACAACCGATGTAAGCGTTTAGCAGTGCATTGAGCATGTCGCCGTGGCGATTCGCGGATGGATGGTCCAACTCATACTGAAGTTTCTTCAAGCGATCCCCGGCAAAGGTCAGAAATAACTTTATACGTTCGTTGACCGTCTCGGCGTCGCGAATCTTGTCCGCCTCGACCGCCGAGAGATAATCCTTCTGCTGTGGTGTATCGGCACCTGCGAACGGTGCCGCGGCCAGGATGAAAGAAGCGAGAAGGAAAAGATGCAATTTGAAGTTCATGGTTGTTTCTCCGCCGAGGGCGACGCCCTGTGCTGCTCCGCAGGCCGATGGGGAAATAACATTTTAAGCAGTTCTTCATCCATGCCAATCAGATCCTGGCGGACAATCTGGAGCGGTGGCTTGTAAGTTTCTGGCGAAACCAGCAATGTTTCGTCGACTTCGCGAATGCCCTTTCGCACGTGCATCTCCAGTTGCCGGTAACCATTGGATTGCTTTTCGGCGTCCGGGTGTTGTTTCTTCAAGGCCTCGATCGCGGCCCGAACGTTGTCTCGGTATTTTTCGAGCGTCATGCCCACGGTGTTATAGTCGCCGGCCTTTCCGGCGCGGCGCGCTTCTTCAAGCTGCGCGTCCCCCAGTTTGTCAATTAATTTAGCCTTACGAACTCCGTTTGTTTCGCGATTGAAGCGCGCCTGGAGGTCGGCCAGGCTCTCCGTGGCACCGGGTGGCAGGATCGCAAGAAAAACAAGCAGGCCGCACACTGCTCCCAGGGACCTCCCGCGGGCCTTCATCCGCTTACCTTTTCCGTTCCAGCATGCGTTGTAGCAACTTGCTGCGCTCCTTGGCCTGCCAGACCTGATCGGGATTCTTATCCTGATCGAGCTCGAGAAACTTCTGGTACGCCTCTAAAGCAAGCTTCGGCTGGTTCAGCTTATCGTAGCAAATGGCGCGCACAAACCAGCCGCCTGCGCCCGGTTGTTCCATTTTGGCTATCTCGTCAAGCGTCGCCAGCGCGGCCGGATAATGTCCTCCCAGAAAAAGCGTCGAGCTGAGGTCTTTCCAATAAGCGAGATTCTTTCCATCAACACGCAACGCGATGCGAAGCTCCTTCTCTGCGGCGGCAAAGTCGCGTTTCTGGAGCAAGATGCGTCCCAGGCCGCCATGCAGTTGCGCGTCATCCGGGGCCAGTGTGAGAGCTTGCTGAAGGGTGACGATCGAATCATCCCAATTCTTCCCGGCAATCTGGATGTCTACACGCAGCTTGAGCGACTCGAGCGTGGGCTGTTTTTCGCCGTCCAAGCGATCTAGTTCCGCGAGGGCCGCGTCATTCTGTTTCTGTTCGATGAGAAGATGGATCAATCGAGCCCGGGCTTCGGAATCATCGGGCCGGAGTTCGAGATAATCATGATAAACGCCGGCGGCTTCCGGTTTTTTCTGGGCATCAAGGCTGTGCGCCAGCCCTTTGTGCGCTTCAGGCCCATTCGGCAGAACCTCCAGCGCGTGCCGGAATCTTGCTTCGGCTTCGTCAGCCTTTCCGTCACGAAGTGCCACCCAGCCCAGGTAATCGATGGCCGTGATGTCGTTGGGATCCAGGTGTAACAGGGCCTCGAAGGATTTCGCGGCACCGGCGCGGTCACCCGAGCGGTCCAGCGCAACTGCCAGCCGCGGCAGCGTCTTCTTGCTTATCGAGAAGGAGCATGCCTAGATTGAGATAAGCTTCGGACATTTTTGGGTCGACTACGATCGTGCGTGCGTACTCGGCGCGAGCTTCTTCCATTCTCTTCAATGCCGTATAGACGTAAGCGAGTTGAAAGTGCGCGTAAGCAAATTCAGGTTGTTCAGCAATAACCTTTTCGAGTGGAGCGATCGCAGCCTCAAAATTGGTTTTGTCGATGTCGCGTTGAGCTTCCTCGAGCAAGTCATTGAGCGGATTTGCGACCTTTTGAATTTTGGATTGCACGGCAGCATTGGGGCTGGAAGCGGCCTGCGCTTGAACGGATGGTCCGGATTTGTCGCCAGAAAAGCGCGCATTCTCAAAGCGAATCGCTTCGCCATTGTCATCCTGAGTGAAGCGAAGGATCTCATCCGATCCACACCTCGGCGTAAACATCCGGTTGGGAACCTTCGAGTTCAACTTCGTCGAATCCCCAGGATGACCGTGCCCTTTAGGATTGCTGACAGAATCCGGGCAGACGAGCCTGTGAGAAATTCCGAACAGTTGGTTGGCGGGCAGGGACGCCATGGCCCCTGCGAAAAGGAAACCGCACAGCAGGTTGCGCGCAGGGCTTCATGGTTCGGCCGGAGGAGTCTTGGCTCCGTTGGAAATTGTAGCCGAAGGGCCTGCTGGTTTGGATGCGCCGTTCGCGGGACGCTTTGCCTGGCCGTTTCCGTTCAGGACGCGCGAGAGAAAGTGCCCGGTGTGCGATTGCGTATTGCGGGCCACCTGCTCGGGGGTCCCGGTCGCGATGATCTTGCCACCCTGGTCGCCCCCCTCAGGGCCCAGATCGATCAGCCAGTCCGCCGATTTGATGACGTCAATATTATGTTCGATGACCAAAAGCGAAGCGCCACCCTCCAGCAGTTTGCGGAACGCGCTGAGGAGCTTGGCAATGTCATCGAAATGCAAACCCGTCGTCGGCTCGTCAAGAATGTAGAGAACGCCCTCATTGTCGGTGCGGCTCAGATGCGCGGCAAGCTTCAGCCGCTGAGCTTCTCCGCCGGAGAGTGTTGTCGCCGACTGCCCGAGTCGCAAGTAGCCGAGTCCAATTTCATTCAGGACTCTGAGTTTGGAAACGATCTTGGGTACGTTGACGAAAAAGGCCAGCGCTTCGCGGACCGTGAGCTGCAATACCTCGTGGACATTCTTCCCGTGATACCGCACTTCCAGAACGCCGCACTTGAAGCGGGTGCCTCGGCATTCCTCGCAGATCAGCTCGACATCCGCCAGAAACTGCATCTCGACGGTGACCGTGCC
>QHZC01000306.1:0-5158 GCA_003224515.1 Acidobacteriota bacterium | reverse complement strand
CGGATTCGAACGCGGTGTGCGACCGATCGGCGATTGATCCACGATTACCACTTCCTGGACATTCGAATCGCCTTCCAGCCGGTCGCAAAATTCCTTGAGGCTGCCGCCAACGCGCTTCGCAGCGAGCGCCTTGTACAGCACGTCATGGACCAGCGTGGATTTGCCGGAGCCGCTGACCCCTGTGACCACCGTGAGCATCCCGAGCGGGATCATCAAATCCAGACTCTGGAGATTGTGCAGACTTGCGCCGTAAAGCCGGAGGAACCTGCCCGCCGGTTTGTGCCGCACGTTGGGCACGGGAATCCGCAGCTCCCCGCTGAGGTACCGGCCGGTCAGGGATTTATGCTCTTCGAGCATGGCAGCATAAGAGCCTGCAAAAAGCAACTTACCGCCGAGTTCGCCCGCCCCGGGACCGAGATCGATGACGCAATCCGCTGCCTGGATGGTGTCCGGATCGTGCTCGACGACAAGAACCGTGTTCCGCAGATCTCGGAGCGATTTCAGAATATCGATGAGTCACTGTGGGCGACCGCCGCTTCCTCGGCGTGCGCGGCTTCTTCGCGCACCTCGAGCGCAAGAAATACAAGCTGCATGTCCGCGTCTTCCTCAGCCGTTATCGCGGCTACTCGGTGTGCGGCGAGTGCCGCGGCACGCGCTTGCGCACGGAAGCGCGGCAAGTCCGCATCGGCGTCAACGGTGTGGCCAATGGAAAAGAAAACACGCGCTTCTTTAACGCTGAGCTTGCAAACCTCCGTGATGGCTCTTCCCGCCACGCGAACGGCGCGGGCCTCGGCGCGCAAACGTGTCCCGCCACATTCTGAACACCTCCCATAACCGCGGAAGCGGCTCAGGAAAACGCGGACATGCAGCTTGTATTTCTTGCGCTCCAGCCAATTGAAAAAACCTTTGACCCCTTCGTACTCGCTCTCGGGATCGCCCTCGAGAATCAAGCGGCGCTGTTCGGCAGTCAGTTGTCGCCACGGCACGTTCGTCGGAATTCCGCGCCCGCGCGCCCATTTTTTTGCGTCCTGGAAGAGCATCCGATAGCGTGGCTTCGTCCACGGTTCGCTGACGCCGTCGTCCAGCGACTTGCTCGGATCAGGGACCACTAGATTCAAATCGAAATCGATCGTATTTCCGAAACCCTGGCACCGCGAACATGCTCCGTACGGATTGTTGAAGGAGAAAAGGCGGGGCTCCGGTTCTTGGTGGAGAGTGCCGTCGTTCTTGCATTCGAATCGTTCGTTGAACGTGAGCCGCTCCGCGGGATTCCCCGCGCCGTCGGCGATAAATTCGAGAATCGCTTCTCCCTGTCCTTCCCTGTAGCAAATCTCGATGGAGTCCACGAGTCGCGCCCGCGACTCCGGATTAACTGCAAGACGGTCGACGAGGACGTAGACGGGTTTCGAAAAATCAACATCGAGAAGCGTTTCCGGCGAAGAAAACTCGTGGATTCGCCCCTCCTGGTAGAGCCTATTGAAACCGCGTTTCTGAAGATCGAGCAGCCCCTGCCGAACTTGTTCTTGCGAGGGTCCGGCCCCCGGTTTCTTGGCTCCGCGTTTCGAGACGGCTGTCGCACCGGGCGTCGCGATTCGAAACTGGTGCAAAACGTAAAACCGTCGCCCTGCCGCAAGCGACAAAATGCGTGTAGCGATCTCGTCTGGGTTGTCGCGGCGCACTTCTGCCCCGCATTTGATGCAAAACGTTTGCCCGCAGCGCGCAAAAAGCAGCCTCAAATAATCGTAAATTTCCGTTGCCGTCGACACGTTTGAACGTGGGTTCCGCGTTGAATTTTTCTGCCGAATCGCCACCGCCGGCGCGATCCCTGAAATTTCGTCGACCTCCGGTTTTTCCATTCGCTCGAGAAATTGGCGGGCGTAGGCGGAGAGCGATTCCACATAGCGGCGCTGGCCTTCCGCGTAAATGGTGTCGAACGCGAGGGAGGATTTTCCGGAGCCGCTTACGCCAGTAACGACGGTAATGGCGTTATGGGGAATTTCGACGCTGATGTTTTTCAGATTGTGGACGCGGGCGCCGCGGACACGGATGGACTCCTGCTCCGGCCGGACATCCGCGGTTGCGTGGGTAATCTCTTTTGTCGCCAAGGGAAAGCCTGGACAGCGCGCTTCAAGCGCACCGCCTAAACTTCAAATTATACGTCTGCTGCAAAAGCGGGGCAAACGGCGAGTCTGCGTGGCTGCTGTATTGGCGAATCTGCCCCGCGATTTCACGGCTCCTGGGTGAGCGTGATCTGCCCGATACCGCCTTCCACTTTTAGGTGAATCGTCGCCGTGGATTTTCCATAAGCGTCGTTGGTGTAGGAGTCCCTGTCGTGCTTCAGGCCACGCACGTCGATCGAACCGATGCCGCCGGATGCATGAGCAATGACACCGACGTTTTTCGGAAGGCGGATGTTGGCCTGCCCCACACCCCCTTCAATGTCGGCCGTTAGATCGGTCTTGCGGTCGCCGGTGAAGTCCACATCCATTTGGCCTGTCCCGCCCCCATATCCACTTTCAACTCCAGAGGGATATCCTTGCTGAAATACAGGTTCCAATCGTTTTGGGAGCGGCCGAAATGGATGGAGTGGGAATCCTGAGAAATGTTGAGTTCGCCGATGCCGTTGGTCACGCTGTAATCGACGCGCGGCTCGTCGAAAGAGTCGCTGTAAGTGAAGTCCGCGTCAAGGAGGTCATTCGCGCCACTGCTGATAGTGAGCTGTCCCGCGCCCATCTCCAACCTGGCGTGCGCCGACTTTGCTCGCTGTGGTTCCACAATCCGGGTGCTGTGCTTTGACCCCGAATAGAAGCCGTAGCGGCGGGAATAGCTTCGTCCGTGCCAGAGAAGAACGACCAGCACGACGACAAACGCGATCGTACCAATGGTGGCGCCGATGGAAACTCCCGGAGGCGCTTTGGGATTGCGGCTCCTTTGCACGTTGTCCCAAATCTTGCCGATGCCGATAAAGATGAGAATGAGCGGCCAATAGGTCCAGAGAATAGGCACAGGATCGAAACCCGGACGCCAATTGCGGAAGAGAAAAAGACCACCGACGGTAATCAGAATAATCGGGAAGACGACGGAAACTCTCCGCGGATTGCCGTCCTGGGACATGCCACACCTCCGCTATCTGGTACTACGCACGCGAAAGGAAAATAGTTCAGCGTTGATACCCACTCTACAACAAAGGTGCGGGCAAGGGCTGCGACTGCCGGCTGCAAGCCGGCGGGACGAAGAGCCGGACTCCTTTCCCGATAGAGTCGGAATCTTCGATTGGCGGCGCTCAGGACAAGTTTCCCCGGGCCTCTACACGGGATTGAAATCGCAGCGTGGAACGGCCGAAGAACTGGGTGTGGTAAAGTTCGGCTGAAGACGGCTTGAGGGACCGGAATATGACGGAATTCGAGAGAATTTTCTGGATTGTGCTGGACAGCGTGGGAATTGGCGAGCTCCCGGATGCGAAGGATTCTGGCGACGTGGGCAGGAACACGCTTGGACACATTGCAGAATCGCGACCGCTGAAAATCCCGAATCTAGTGCGGCTTGGACTGACGAACATTGCGCCGCTGAAATATCAGACGCCGGCTACTGCTCCGCTTGGAGCGTTTGGAAAGGGAGCGACGATCTCTCCCGGAAAAGATACGACGACAGGACATTGGGAAATGGCCGGGGTGTGGCTGGACCAGGCATTTCCGGTTTACAAGAACGGATTCCCAAAGGAATTGATCGAAGAGTTTGAGAAGCAGGTTGGCAGGAAGACGATTGGAAACAAGCCGGCATCGGGTACAGAAATCATCAAGGAATTAGGTGAACAGCATATGCTGACGGGTAAGCCGATTGTGTACACGTCGGGCGACAGCGTGTTTCAGATCGCCACGCATGAGGAAGTGATCCCGGTGACCGAGCTCTATCGTATGTGCGAGATCGCACGGACTGTGTTAGATGGGCCGCATCGCGTGGGACGCGTGATTGCGCGGCCGTTTGCGGGAATGCCAGGACACTTCGTGCGGACCTCGCGGCGGCACGATTACGCCGTGGATCCGCCGAAGCCGATGCTGATGGATGTTCTCGCGGAGGATAAAGTTCGCGTTTTCGGAGTTGGCAAGATTCATGACATTTACAATGGTCGCGGAGTCGAAGAGTACGTCACGACCGAGAACAACGCCGACGGAATGGAGAAATTGACGGCAGCGGTGAGCGAGCGCAAGAGCGGGCTGATCTTCTGCAATTTGGTGGATTTCGACATGCTGTATGGCCACCGGAAAGACGTTGAAGGGTTTGCCAAGTCGCTCGAGGAATTTGACCGTATGCTGGCGGAATTCTTGCTGCTGCTGAGTCTCTCCGACATGTTGATCATCACAGCCGACCACGGTTGCGATCCCGATCCGCGATGGGCGACTACGGACCATTCGCGAGAGTACGTGCCGATTTTGGCTTATTCGCCGGGAGGCGGGGCGGGCGTGAACTTGGGCGTGCGCGACACCCTGGCGGATATGGGGCAGACGATCGCGGAGAATTTTGGTGGGACGATTCCGCGTGGAAAGAGCTTCCTGAGTGAGATGAGGAAGCAACGAAGCAGTGAGCTAGCGACGTAAACGGAAGCGAGAATCGTGACCCGTGATAGTTGAAACACAAATCCCTCGTCGCGATACTCCTCAGACAGACTTCCTTACCGGAAATCTGGTTCGCCATAGCGCCCCGACGCGCTATGTTCTTCATAAGTGTTGATTCTAAAGGGGGTTAAAACAGGATTATTGACTTCACAAAAGAGCGGCGGAATGTATAGATGAACCCTGAGCCGCAACGAGCGTTATCCACTTTAAGAAGGCGGCCTTTTGGGCAGGAGAAAAGCCTTGACGATTGTTCTTGGAATGAAAACCAGGGTTTGCTATTGGCTGCGGACACGCACGAAAGGTACGTGTGCCAAACAACATTCAGAGCATGGAGAACCTATTTAAGAGAGCATCTGGTTTCACCTGATAGCTTTCTTATGTTTGCGGCAAATCCTGTTCTTACTCCAAACGGATTGAAAGCGGCGGGCGCAGTTGTCTCCTCACCGCTGCTGAGATCGGTTGCCACTGGATTCATATTCCTCCTAGCCCATGTATAAGGTCGTCGGCGTTGTCAAGAACTCTTTTTGCAATTTTTGACACACCTC
>QHZC01000307.1:2746-3068 GCA_003224515.1 Acidobacteriota bacterium | reverse complement strand
CTCGCACTTTCGAATCGTTTGATCGGAGCCAAACGCAAGACCGTCCTTGTTTTCACCAAATCCTCAGGGTGGGAACATGACGTGGTGAAAAGAATCGGAGGGAAGCCGAGCATCGTGGACGACGCCGTCAACGAAATGGGAAATAAATACGGGTTCAAAGTCAACGCGACAAAGGACGGGCGCATTTTCGATTCGAATGAGTTTCATTCCTATGCCGCGGTGGTCTTTTTCACCACGGGCGATCTCACGACCTTGGGCACGGACGGCAAGCCGCCAATGACGCCGAAAGGTAAACAGACGCTGCTGGAGGCCGTGCAAAAAG
>QHZC01000307.1:0-2607 GCA_003224515.1 Acidobacteriota bacterium | reverse complement strand
TAAATTTCCGGGGCTGGAAGGCGTGACGTCGCCGGTAAGCTTCAACGAAGAGTGGTATTCGCTCAAAGATTTCATGCCCGATCTCCACGTGATCTTAACTCTGGATACGCATGGCATGAAGGGAGCGTGCTACCAGCGTGCGCCGTATCCGGTAACGTGGGCCCGCCAGCATGGAAAGGGCCGCGTTTTCTATACTGCGATGGGCGATCGGCCAGAGAACTGGAAGAACGAGTTTTTCCTGAATTTGCTCGCCGGTGGAATTCGCTGGAGCATCGGGGATGGCAGCGCTCAGCTGGACGCGAATTTGAAACAAGCCGCGCCGGGCTATGCGGAAATCCCTCCAAAGTTCCCCCCAGAAAAGTGACTTTTTCCCCAGCCGCCAAATGATTTGATGGAAATGACTGACGTTGGAACGATCACATGGGGATTGGCTTGTTGATCTTTGGCTTGACGTACCAGCAGGGCGAGCAACCGTAGTGCGGGAAGAGTGAGTGGACGCAGCACACGGTTTGCTCCGGATTCTGGACGTCTAGTTCATATTCTGTCTTGCCATTCTTTTCCGGGATGGCGAGGATGCGCAGGCCGTTGAGGGATTCGAACGGGTCGGCAGGTTTTGGGTGCACCGCGCGGATGCGAACGGATAGATAGTCGCCAACATAAAGAACGGCCAGGGCCGCCACGGCGCCGTGGGGGCCTCTCGCCTGTTGCTGAAGCTAAATTCCAGTTTTTATCGCCACTTACTGATTTTTCCAATGTCCCTTAGAAACCCTTAGCGGTCCTTGGACACCGGTATAATGCCCCATTCTGGCAACAGTTGGCAACATTAGCAGCCGGGCTCTTCGCGGTAGCGCGGAACAGCCGCCATTTCTTGATAATTTCCCTGTGGCCATCCGTCCCGGACACGACCGCAGTCGGAAAGGTCGAGAGACTGGTAACGCGTGGAAAATGCCTCCCAAATAAAAGACTGAACCTGTCGATCTTGTGGCCCCTGCTTCGACGTCTAGGTAGAGCCAAGAAAAAGCAGGACAAAGGAGGCGGGTATGAAGGCGCAGTACATATACTCTCGGAATGGCAAAACAATGGTGGGAGTGGCCATTGTCGGGTTCGTGCTTGCCGCTTTGTTTTGTAAACTCGATGGGGCGGCAGCACAAAGGTGCAACCTCCTCGACAAAACAGCATGGGCGGCGTTAGAGGTATTGCGCTCGGTCATCATGCTGGCGGACTGGCAAGCTGTGTCGGCGTATCTTTGTGAGGATTCACGGTTTTTGCAGCATTTGCTACAAATTGGGGTTTCCATCTGGCCCCTACTTTTCGCCATGGCTAGCTCCGCATAGTCCGGAGACCTACCTATCGGACGCTATGATTCGCGAACCCTTAGCATATACTTCCAAAAAGATATCGCGCCTGTCGATCTCACTGCCCGTCGTTCGACGTTAGCGTAGAGGTCAGGTTCAACTGGTCGAAGCCGTCCCAGACCTCAACTCGAACGCAAAAGGAGACATTACAATGCGATTCATGGTGATAGTTAAGGCCAACAAGGACTCGGAGGCGGGGATTATGCCGAGCCAGAAGCTTCTTGCCGAAATGGGGAAGTTCAACGAGGCGCTGGTGAAAGCCGGCGTGCTGCTCGCCGCCGAGGGGCTGCAAGCGAGTTCGAAGGGCTGTGGCAGGTGAGGTCAGTGGAAGAGGCGATCGAGTGGGTCAAACGCTGCCCCAATCCCCATGAGGGGGAGGCCGAAATTGAGATTCGCCAGGTGTTCGAGGCCGAGGACTTCGGTTCCGAGCTTACTCCCGAGCTAAGGAAGCGGGAAGAGCGCCTGCGCGCCCAGGTATCCGAGAAGAAGCCGTAGGAAAAATAGGCCTCCGCGTTGCACTGACCCAAAAAAGTTTACTGAACCTGTCGATTTTGCTGTCTCTCGTTCGACGCTTCAATAGAGCCCAGGAATAGAGCTAAGGCTTCGCCGGACGCCCCAAAAACCGGAACCGGCTCGCAACTCGAAAAGGAGATGTGACAATGCGATTCATGATGATAGTCAAGCATAAGGAAGGGTCAGGCTTTCCGCCCAAGGAGTTAATGGAAGCCATTGACAAGCTCAGCGAAGAGGGAGTCAAAGCCGGTACCATGCTCGGCAGCGGTGGACTCGGCCCAACTGCGACGGGAGCCCGCGTCCGGCTTTCCGGTGGGCGGATCACCGTGATCGACGGACCCTTCACGGAGGCCAAAGAGATTATCGGCGGGTACGCGCAGTTTGAGTTGAAATCCAAGGAAGAGGCGGTCGCGGGAGCGCTGCAGTTTATGGAACTTCACAAGAAATACTGGCCCGGCTGGGAGGGCGAGACCGAGATTCGCCAGATGATGGGGCCCGAAGACTGCGCTCCCAAACCGTAGGAGCGCTTCCTCCCAAAAATCGGCAGGAAAGGCCAGGTATTCACGGCGCAACGCGGTTGGCTTGCGCGACTAACTGGATTCCATTCGCTTTCAAGGTGAGACTAATTGTGTTATGTTTGGGGCATGGCAAGACCCAGAAAGATCGACTCGGGTTTGGTGAAGCAGGCCCAACTGTTGGCGTCTCGAACGGATGACATCCAGGAATTGCGCATGGCCCA
>QHZC01000305.1 GCA_003224515.1 Acidobacteriota bacterium | reverse complement strand
CCATTCTAAATCTGCTGCGGATGGAGAATGCCTACCTTGATTACTTCCAATCTCGGCTCTCCCTGCTGTGAATGGATGGATCAATTAAATCCGAGAAGAAGGCAGGTCAATTTATCTGAGCGCCGTCGCTGTCAGATGGATATCGTCTCAACCTTGCGCTTGACGATGTCTGCAAGCACAGTTAGGCGGCCACCGTCCCTAGCGTGACTGGCACAGTCTTTGGACTGAAAAACATGAAGGTAGCGAGGTAGCGACGAATGGTGCCGAGGTGCCCCGCACTCACAAAGACGTGGTGAAGCCAACGATCACATCCGTGGTCTAATGTTTGCGAATGCGGGGGCAGTGCTGGTCTTTTGATATCATTGTGAGCAATTGTGAGCCGCAATTACATACGCAAGAGGGTGTACATGCGCTATCTGGTTTTCTTGGCGACTGTGTCGCTTTCCTCAATCCTGTTTGCAATACCACAGAATGACGCGCCCGGCATCGATCCGATATACCTCGACGCGTTCGATCTTAGGCCGGTTGTAAAATCGCCCGACGGCAAGCTCGGGATCACCGTCACGGGTCCGAAGGAGTCTTGGGAGGCCTGGGTTACGATCGCCCCATCCGATTTCCCAGGCGGACCCATACAAGTATGGCCGATCCAGAGAAACGTCAACGTGCTCTGGAGGCCCGATAGCCATGCCTTCGCGTTGACTGACGACCGTTACGCTAACCTCGCATACGTGCTCGTTTTCGGTACGCACTTCGCCATGGGAGAAGGTAGCGCACAACTGGGCGTTCCGGTCGAGGACCTCACCCCAACCATCCGGAAAGTATTTGATGAGCGCGCGCAAAAATATTATGCGCCCGCAGACTACGATACTCGCCTCTTCTATGCGAAGGCTCTTCGCTGGATTGAAAACGACCGAATTGTGGTGGGGGTGAACGCCAAGACCGTCGGCGCGTCCGAGTTACTCGCAAATCGAGGCATAAGGGATTGGATTGTTGGTTATCTGGTCGATGTCCCGCGCAAAACCGTGCTGAGTGAAATTGAGAGCGGTCAGATGCTGTCGCAATACGGTATTGATTTAGAGAAGCAGAATTGGTGAAAGGACCTCACCTGCCGCCACGTGTAAGGAGAATCCAAACCAGGTACGCCGTCGGCTGTGCCAATCTCCTTTACGGTCTCGACGCCAGACGGCCAACAGGTGTCGGCGGGGATTTTATCTTGCGCCCTTACGGTAACAGGCGTTCGACCCTGCGTCTGTGCGGAAAATACGGAATGACGCCGGTAAACCCATGGGCTTTCGTCCAGGCCATGACCGCGACCACAGCACAAATGGCGATAACCTGCGCCGCGACCAAAATGAAAGCGAGATAGCTCATGGCGGTGGTGATCTCGATCTCACTAAGACAATTCCCCGCGGCGGACACAGGAATGATTCCGACTGCGCACGCAATCGCCCGCTGTGCCCGCGTCATTTCGCACCCGAGTCCACAAGCTTGGCCTTAATCGCAGCAATGGCTTCGTCAGGATTTGCACCAATTGGCCAAGTCACCGCCGTAAGCGCGCCGGGTTACGAAATGCTTTTCAGGTGTGGACGTATTGAATGCAGTGCTTCGGAAGGCGACGATCATGCGCGTGGAAAGAAGGCGGGGACGCCACAGGGGCATTTCACAACCGCGAGCCGACTGCCTCGATTCGAGTTGCCAGCGCCGGGCTAAGGGGGACACAGGCCTACGCAAAGGCTCTTCGGCGTCCACTATGGTTATTTCTGCAACGCCGAGAACGCAGGTAACCGGCGTCCGAAAAAGGAGATGAGGGTACTGCTCCCATCGAATCGAATGCCCGAGTTACTAGGATGCAGCCGTACCTGCGTCCGCGCGGCCTAAGCGCTCTACTACGATGCCCTTTTGGCGGCAAAACTCAGTGGCCAATTAGAGTCATCTCGTCGGCGAGCACTACCGGATTAAACCGTTCGGCATAGTCCGTCGTGACTCCGACAATGTAAGTGATCCCGCCGAATAACGTCACTAATGACCAACCCTTTCGCATTCCGGCGCTTAGGTAGCACATCACGCTATGTTGATGAGCAGTGCGAACGTGAGCACCTATGAATCCTTCGTTAGCAAAGAACCAGACCCGCGTGTCCTTTAAGGCTTTTGCCAGAGATGCGTTTCTTAGCGGATCGAACTGTGAAGTCAGAGCAAGGTCTTTGCCGTACTGCAACGCTATTGCAGTCAGCGCAATCTTTGCTGCCACCTTCCGCGCTTCAAGGGAAGCGACGAATGGCAGGGTAATTTTGTACTCAGCCTCTATAACAATTTCTCGTGGAACTTCTCTGGCTGTGACCTCAGCCCCTTTAGCGCGACCCCGCTCAGCAAATTTGTCGCCCGCTTGTTTTGTAAGAAAAAATCCCTGACGCAACTTTCTACCTTCTTCTGTTACCGACTCCCTGACCACGTTTGAGAGATTTATCTCACCCTTTCAATGAACGCGGGCAGATTCTTCATGTCCATGCCTCGGATTTGGGCTGTCAATGATGCATTCGGAACGACACCGTACCGATTCTCGATCTGCAAAAGATTTAGGAGAGGCGTAGTGGCTTCTCTTAGCGTGGCCTCGGCGATGCCGAACTCACGGTTGCAGGCACCGCAGCTTCCATTCTGTACCTCTAGTTCCCCACCCATGAAGGCGGGAAACACGTGCTCGTCCGTTAGATCCCCTTCGCTCCGGCAGAATATGCAACTCATTTGCGGCGCTACGATTTGCCTATGAAAAGCATAGGTTCCGCCAAAGCATATTTCAAGGTGAAGCGGTTTCTGGCAGTTCTGAGCCGCTTTCATGCGGTCCTAACCGGTTGCTCCCCCTTCTTTATTTGAGAGACTTTGAGCGAGGTGCATGCTGTTTTGTGCCGTGCTTTGTGACATAACCCTGCCATGCTAGCCGGTGCAAGTGCCACGGAAAAGTTGCTCGGGTATTTACCAGAAATATTCTGTAACTTACTGATAATACTAGCTGAATAGTAAAGGCTGACGATCTTGCCCAGGTTGGGCCGTACTGCCGGTAAGTTTCCAGTCGCCTACGGTCCTCTTTAAGCCATCCGATCAGTTCTCTCCAGAATTCTTGCGGATAGATTCCCTTATGGAAGAAACAAGATGTACAAATCGCTGCCACATTCTCGATCTCCGGCGAACCTCCTTGGTTAATGGGCACGTCGAAGGTCAACGACAAGTTCTTGTCAGTAAGGTCGTCTCCACACCACTTGCAACGAGATGGCTCGATAAACCTTAGGCGTAAGTCGCTTACCCGTATCGAGCATTTCAATACGGTAGTGGAACAGCAGAAACCTGGGGTCACGTTCCGCGAACAAGCAGCATGGTGGCTTAACCAGATGCGAAATCGAAAACGGTCTCCGGTGGCTCCATCAACAATCGAGTGGTGGGAAAGCTGCCTCGACAATTGGCTCAACCCGAACATCGGTGATGTACCGCTTGCGGCCGTCAATAACACCTGCCTGAAAGGGCTGGTCGAGGAAATGGTCGCAAGAGGTCTTTCGCCAAAGACGGTCAAGAGCTACGCGCAAGTCGTAAAACAGGTCATCGCCTCGGCAGTCACAGAGCATGGTGGAGAGGTTAGAGAACTCTATCCTCGAAAATGGGACCACGACTTCATCGACATGCCGGTAGTAAAGCGAAAACAACAGAACACTCCATCGTTCACACGCGAAATCGTTACGGGTTTGGCGCGATGGCCGAAAGCACGGGAGCGGATGCTCTTTATTTTTTGCGCTGCCACCGGCCTTCGGATCGGAGAAGCCCTCGGGATCGAAGTCAAGCACATCTCGCCGGACTTCCTCACTATCTCCATCGTTCAGAAGATCCGTAGCGGTCGGGTCGAGCAAAGGCTAAAGTCAGAGGACAGCTTCCGCGAGGTCGATTTGCATCCTTCGGTCGCCGCTCTTCTAAGAGAGTTCGTGGGAGATCGGAAGTCGGGTTTCCTTTTCTGCACACGAAACGGAAAGCCGTTGTGGCCTACGAACATTATCCGCCGTCACCTGCATCAGGCGCTCAAGGAGTTGGGTTACGTCAATCCGATAACGGGCAATCACAAAGCCGGGAATCATGCATTCCGGCGGTTCCGCTTAACGTACTTGCGCAACTACACCAACTGCCCGCAAGGTCTCATCGACTTTTGGTTGGGACATGCCGCAGATGACATGAGCGACCTGTACGACAAGATCAAAGACGACCTCGGCTTCCGCAGGGGCAAGGCAGAGGAAGTCGGAATTGGCTTTGAAATAGGCCCAATTGTACCGAATGTACCGAAATCAGCCTCCAAAGAAGCCGAGAGAATTGCGGCCTAAACCATGAGTATTGTGGAGGAAAGAATAGTCGGGGCGAGAGGATTTGAACCTCCGACCCCCTGGTCCCGAACCAGTAAGTAAAAAATCCCTAAGCCATCGTCCTGGCGTCACTTACGGGATTTAGAACGACCAAAAAGCCCCCTCAAATTCACAACCATTCGCAACCGGCATCAATAGATTCGGACTGCGGAACGCATCCGCAGTCGGTCCTCCGGCTCTGGACAGAAGCAATTTCGTCAAGTTCGCAACACCTACGCGCCTATCGGACGCCAAAGATTTCGTTCAAGCCGGCTCGCGAGGTCTCAGCGAGTCTTTCCGGGCTCAGCTTCCGTGCGCCGGCTATTAGAGCCGCTTCGCGAATCGTGTCCGTAACCTTATCGAACAGCGTCCCCGCGGCTCTTTCGAGCTCCACTATTTTTCGCGGATGTAGTTTCGGCGCAACATCGTTTCGGAAAAGCTTTTGCAATTCGTCCAGCGTCTCCGAGAACACCTCGATTGTATCGTGCATGTAGAGCAAGTCTTTGGCCCTGTCTTTGTAGTCCCGCTGCCCATGGATGAGGATTTTCTGTGCCAGGAAGCTTGCCGGATTGGCGATCTGCACGGTCCGCTTCGGTGACATCGGGTATCCGTTTTCCTCACCGAGCACTACCTCCCAGGGCGAGAGGAGCAAGATATCGATATAGCGAAGCAGCTGAGACGACACGCCCCCCACTTCCTTCGTCGCCTTCCGCTTCCCGTCTCGGTCGTACTCACTTCCTTCGAGGGGCGCCAGAAATTCGGCGTAGAAACCACCTCCTTTTCCGTAATGGTAATGCGTCGCCGGTGGGCGATCCTCTCCGACAAATTCTTCTTGGAAGCCCGCCTCGAGCAGACGCTTCCGCACGGTCGATTCTTCCTTCTTGAGTTTCGGCGGTACGGCGACATCTCCATCCAGCGTTGTCAGCGGAAGATAGTCGAGCTTTCTCGCACGTGGATCGAGGCGATACAGACGATGTGCCCATCCTCCGATGAGAACGACCTCACGCAGCCAGGGCTCCAGCGCGACGATGAACTTCGAAAACGCTTCGAGTTCGGTATCCTGGTCGCTCATGATTCGGACGACTCCAGGGCGGGAGACAGAATTCTTCGCCAGATAAGGTCTGCCTGCTCCTTGCCCCGGGAAGGATGCTGGCTGACATCCAGCCAGACCTGGAGAATATCGCTCACCGGGACACCGTCTTTCTGGACAACCCCACGGAAAACACTTTCGCGGTTCCTCGGAATGCGCACATAGAGATCGGCTATTTCTTCCTCCGCATTGCCCGAAAGGCCGAGGTCTTTCAGAACCTCCGCGTTCAAACGCTCAAGGTAGAGATATGGTTTTGCCCCGTGCACAAACCCGATGCCCAATGCCTCGGCGGCTTCGAACAGTCCAAGGCACAAGCGTGGCCGCGGCGACGAGAGTTGATCCACAGGATTCGCAGAGGACATCGCTTCGTCCGACTGATAGGAACCGACCGCGCTCCAGAGCGCCTTTTTTCCCCGCTGAAGAACCCAACGCATCGGGATTTCCAGAACGCGCCGCTGACTCGCGGCAACCCACCGGTTCAGCAATTCTCTCAGCCGAACCAGCTGCAATACTCCTGTCCCGGATTCAAGGAAGCTTTCCTTCGAAAACTCCTCGACGAAACGAAATGCACTCATGACCGAGACGCCAGCCGCTTCTGCCAGTTGCGAGGCTCCGTGGTAGTGGCCTCTCGGAGCCGACAAATACACGTCCGGAATTCGGGGAGCCAGAAGAACCTTGAGCATCCATTGATTCAAATCCGAAAAGAGCTGCGACGCGCGCGCGCGCACATTGGGCGCACGAATGGTACTTTGGGCATGCCTCGCCGAACTCAGCGACTCCAACCCGTGACCTGCGAACAATCGAAGACCTTCAAGATCCAATACTCCGACTGCGACTTCGGGTGCCCGTTCCCGCACAAATTGCTTCGCTTCCTCGGCGACGGATTCAGGGATGCGATTTGCGGCCACAATCGCAAGTGGGACCGGATGACCGTGCATTACTCGGGAATAGTGAGCGGCTTCCAGCGCGGCCTGTGAAAGCAACGGAATCACGCGGTCCTTACGGCCTTCCGAAGCCCGTTTTAATTCTACGACGAATTTCTTTCCGCGCCCCTACACGAGGAAGTCGGGCGCAACATTCTTTTCGCGTGGCTTTTCGACGACCTTCCAGCCTTCCTCGCGGAAAAGGTTCGCCACGACCCGACCGAGTTGGGCCTCATTGGCGATCGATGGATTTGGGTAGCGGCCTGGCATAGGTTTACCAAGGCCATGGTAATTATCATGGCCACGTTAATTATCATAGCCATGATATGACGTTGGACTTTTCTCGTCAACTTTTAGTTCTGGCGTAGTTCAGCGACCCGGCACCGCCGCCATACCTGACTTAGGTGAGCGTGCAATACGGGGACAACATCGGGCGCATCCAACGCGACTGACTTATACCGCCCCGTCTCACCTGTGTTCTCCCGAACTGTTCCGAAAGGACGTTGAAAACGACGTCGCCTCGCCCCCAACGCATCACCGGGCCCCGGACACCAGAGGATTTGCCAGCCAACGCTTCATTCAGCAGTTGCTGTTCCACGATTCGATACCAATACCGGCCCAAGCGCTTACGCAAACGGTTTAACTGACGGTGATGACACCGACCAACGCGGTCTCCACTACCACAGGGACAGCGCTCCTTGTTTGCGTGCTGCTTCCTCATTCCAAGAAGCCGTATAAACGGCAAAACTTCGGACTCTCGCTTTGCGCCCAACAACTGCCGCAAGTCCTCCCTGATTCCGCTCACCCCATGCTCAAGATCTTCAAACGGAGCCTCGCCGTGAGTCTCCAGGTACGAAAAGCGATACAGATACGGAATCAGGCAGCGATCAATGAAACCTACAAGGGACAAACCTTCGCAAAGCATTAAGCGCAGCCGCGTTTCCGATCCCAGGCACAGCGATCCATCTTGAAGGTGGTGGTACGAAAGCGGGATGCGACCTCCCCTCTCAAACACGGCGGGGATTCTTCGAGGAAACGTCTCGGGAATTCGAAGCTCTATCTGATAGCAATCACTGATTTGTACTTTGCCAGGAATCTGTGCGGTGAATGCCAACGAGCCGGCCAAGATTAGGTCGGAAGCCGCCGGAACGATGTGGAGTCCCGGCTGTCTCACCAGGAGTTCTTCAAGATGCCAGCGCGCTGGAATCTCAGATGCGATGACGATCTCCCCATGGCCGCGGCGCCGATTTCGGGATCGTCACAACCGGGGTGAGCACAATCGCTGGCGCACGGTCGGGGCGGTTTGCTCCAAAGGGGCGCAATTGCTCTTCGCTCAAAACTACACCAAACGTCCTAATCACTTCCTCTCATCCATTCCCTTTCGCACCCATAGCGACGAGTTGATCTTTGTGAGGCGAAGGCGAGATGCCAGAGACACAGAAGCCCGCTGATGATATTGTTTCGACGACGCCAGGGCGACGGCGGAGAGGAAAGAACGTGGATCGTCGCCGGGTGCGGCTCTTTTAGATTTTCTTATTTCTGCGGGAGTGAGGCAGCCTCGCTCGTGCGAGCGCCCTTACGATTCTCCTTTTTTCTTGACGATTTTCAGAGTACCGCGACGACTGAGCTGGGATAAG
>QHZC01000005.1 GCA_003224515.1 Acidobacteriota bacterium | reverse complement strand
CCGCATCTTGCTGAACTCGTCCACTCGGGAATATCCAAATGGACTTGGGAATTCGAGCGGCGCGCTGGGCCATTATTTGATGGATCATGTCGTAGGTGCAGGAGCGTCTGGTCGTCTGCCAGAATTCAAAACTCTTCCGAATGCGAACGAGCCCGCAC
Organism: Acidobacteriota bacterium; assembly: GCA_003224515.1. Taxonomy (GTDB): domain Bacteria; phylum Acidobacteriota; class Terriglobia; order Acidiferrales; family UBA7541; genus Acidiferrum. Next base: position 5,786 of record QHZC01000005.1, on the reverse strand, counting down.
GTCCCAATGGGATTTACGTCCCTCGCTTCCGGAACACTCCTTCGAGCAAAAAGCATTCGCGGTTCATACGTGGCTAGGCTACGGAGCGTCGCTCAAGAAGGCTGTGAAAGAAGGCGAGTACGGGATTTCCCTCGGAGCTTTCGGTGAATCGCTGGCCCGGTGGGACAATTACATCGAGATCGACCGCGATCTAAAAGATGCCTGGGGCATTCCTGCGTTGCGCATTAGCATGACGCACGGCGACAACGAAGCTGCGCTCATGGAGGATGCCGGCGCCACGGCGGCGGAAATGTTGGAAGCGGCCGGCGCGAAAGATATCCGCGTGCAAGCGGGTGTCGAAATGCCAGGAATGGCCATACACGAACTGGGAACAGCCCGCATGGGGAACGATCCGAAGAAGTCGGTGCTCAATGCGTTCAACCAGGCCCACGACGTGAAAAATTTATTTGTGATGGACGGAGCGAGCTTTGTGTCGTCTGCGTGCCAGAACCCGACGCTTACCATGATGGCGGTGACGGTCCGCGCATGCGATCACCTGATTGGCCGTTTCCGCAAAAGCGAGATCTAAAGCAACGCGCTAGGGGACGATTTCCGAACTCTGGCGTTCGCTGCGGCCCACTCGAGTGCTCTAGGGAGTTGCACAGACCTCGTCAGTGAGCTAAGATAACTTAGCTAAGGAGCCGCAATGAGCATTGTCACCATTCACCAAGCCAAAACAAACCTTTCTCGGCTGATTGAAAAGGCTTCCGCGGGCGAGGAAGTGATCATCGCACGAGGGTCAAAACCAGTAGCCCGGCTCGTTCCGGTCGGCGAGGTTAACGGCAAACGCCAGCCAGGGTCGTTGAAGGGCAAGTTGCGCGTTGGCCTCGAATTCTTTGAGCCTCTTCCCGAGAGCGAACTCTCGCGCTGGGGGTAGTCTGTTGCGCGCATTACTCGATACGCATGCATTGCTCTGGTGGCTTTCCGACGATCCAGCCCTAACGCGAACTGCGCGAAAGATCATTGCGGAAACTAAGAACATGCTGATTGTAAGTGCTGCTTCGTCCTGGGAAATCGCCACCAAGGTTCGACTTGGCAAACTGCCGATAGGTGCGGACCTAGTCTCAGACTTCTCCGGCCAAATTGAACGCGAAGGGTTTGAGTTACTGGCTATCTCTGCGGAACATGGTATTCGCGCCGGTCTTTTACCGGGTCCTCACAAGGACCCATTTGACCGTATGCTGATTGCTCAGTCTCAAGCGGAACATACACCGATCATCAGTAACGAAGCGGTATTTGAAAGCTATGGTGTAAGGCGAGTGTGGTAACGCCTTACCAAGTGTTTCTCAGGTGCGATTATTGGACCTTTCCTAAGTGGCGCGCCCACGGGGACGATTGTAGAGTCGAGATGTGGCACGGTGGGTTAGGTTAGGCCTATCTGTTGCCGGCCCTTTCGGCTGCCGGTGCCTCACTATCCGGACCATGCTCCGTTTCCACATCCCGCTCGTCGAACCGGACAGGCCCGTTTCAGGCATCCGGCTCTCGGAGAAGGCTCACGCAATAGCCGTAGCCATTGCATGTGACGCGGTCTGCAACTTCTGGAAACAACTCGGGAGTTGTCAGGCTTATCGCCAATCTCCCTTTCCTTCGTCGCTTCTTGCATCCGCCTTCAACTGGTCGGGTAGGACCGTGGCGCGAATCGGGCTTCGAATGATGCCGCCGTTTCCACAGTCCCCGCTATCATCCGTACGGCGGGTTTTCCCCAGTACGGTAAGCCAGCACCAGGCATACCCTGCGCGACACGTAGGTTTGCATCTACCCTTCGTGCACTCCGCTGCCCCACTTTGCGTCCCGCTCTGTGTCGGAACAGTGGACTCGGTGGCGCACTGCCATTCGAGGAGTCAACTCCTCTACCCCAGAGGTCCTCGCTCCGGTCTGGGTTCTATTGTCCCAGTCCATCAACGCTTAATCGACCTCATCCGTCCCACTCGCAGGCACATCCCGATTTCGCCGCATGGCGGTTTATACGGAATGCCCTCGCTGTGCTGGTGCGCCTAGGCGACCCGCGAGTGGTTCCGTGCTTTCACTGTACGTTCCTTCTCGGCATGCCGTCCTCTACGGCCACGGGGAGTCCATCGGCTGTACTTACTCAGTCCTTCACCGATGACATGGGCCTTCGCCAAGAGCCTACGGCTCGGCACTCCCAAGGTTGCCCATCATCCGCTTCAGACGGGCGGAGGGTTTTCGCGGCTTCACTGGTTCGCTTTCGCTACGGCCTGTCGAGTTGCTTGTCTCCCTGGCGGATCTGACCGGGGTTTTCCCCAGCCAACGGAGACTTTTACCTCCGAGCTTTCCAACGGGTCGGTCACCCTTCCCGCGGTCGGATATAACTACGGTGGCTACTGAGCAAACTCCACCGATGGGACTCTCACCCATTGGAACGTCAGCTAGCATCGCTGCACAAGCCCCTTCCCTCCACCGGAGTTACCCGGCTTCCTCGGTACTGCGAGCCTCTCCGCCATCCCAGTCGGCCCGGCCTGTCTCTCGCGAGTTGCCAGTTGACCCACACCGCGATCACCGCTGGGACTTCCCGTGTTGCGCTTGGTCCACTTTGCCTACATGCCGTCGCCAACTACCCCGACAGGTTTGATGGAACTTGTTCGCTCGTACCGTTCCACCAGCTTCGGCCTTCCCTCGATCTAAGGCGGGTCGGCTCCTGTATTGGAAGTTTCGAGGCCTGCACAGCGTTCACGTTGTTACGGCCTGCACGCTCGCCAAGTCGCCTTAGCGACCCTCTGCCGTTGCCTCCGCTGCTGCTCTGATTGCTACCGGGTGGAGCGAACCAGTTCCCGGGCGGGTATACCCCCGCTGTGGACCAGCGCCTTTCACGGCGCACTTAGAACTTTTCTTAACGAATTCGTGTCGAGCGTGCCACGTTCCGTTCGGTTACAGTATGGCAATTGCCTGCATGGGATCGGAGGAGATGATGACGCGAAACATGAATCGACAGGATGGAGTAATTGCTTGGCTCTGGAAGAAGCTCCGAGCCCGCTCGTCAGCCTTCCGTCCGATCTCAACATCCAGCAACTCGCTGAAATTGGTCTTCAACTTGCAGGAATGAGCGCCACTCAGGCCCGAGAGCTATGCCAAACCTTCGATTGGAAATCGACTCTTGTTCTCCCGGGCTATGTGTTGATTTGGGTGAAGGATGGCATCATCTATTGTCTCGCCGGTCAGGGAGACTCCAGCAAAGCCGTGACGCTGGCGAATTCACTCGACTGACGCCCGGAGGAGCACCTGGATCAACCTGGCAGCTTTGCCATTCAAACGCTGAACCTGCGCAACGGTGCGTCGTGGTGAAATCTTCGGCTTTCTCGGCCCGAATGGGGCGGGGAAAAGCACTTCCATTAAGATGCTACTGGGACTTGTGAAGCCCAGCAGCGGTCAGGCATTCGTTCTCGGAGTGCCCTCGGACCATGTGGAGGTCCGCGGGAAAATCGGCTTTCTGCCGGAGGATTTTCGTTTCTACACCTGGCTGACAGCATCCGAACTCCTGAGACTCCACGGACGGCTCTGCGGAATGGCTGCGGCGCGGCTCCGCGAACGTGTTCCTGCTCTTCTCGATCTGGTGGGGCTGACTCCTCATCGGGAAAAGCGCCTGCGCGATTTCTCTAAAGGCATGCTCCAGCGCATCGGATTGGCTCAAGCGTTGATTCACGAGCCGGAGCTGGTCTTTCTCGACGAGCCCACCTCGGGGCTCGATCCCATGGGTCGGCGGCTTGTCCGCGATGTGATTCGTGCTCAGCGTGACCGCGGAGCTACCGTCTTTTTGAATTCCCACATCCTCAGCGAAATTGAAATCGCTTGCGACCGAGTAGTCTTTATCAAGGAAGGCGAGGTCGTCGCCAGCCACAATCTGCGAGCGTTTCCCGACGGTGAAGTCGGCCTCGTCGCCCGCGCGCGCAATCTCTCCGCGGAAACAGTTGCGAGGCTCTCCCAATGGAGCACGTCCGCACGGCTCGACGGCGAGCGCCTAACCCTTGCTACTCACTCGACCTCTGTTCTTCCCGACATCCTCCGCTATCTGGTCACATCGGGAAGCGATGTCTTTGAATTCACGCCCGAGCGGCTTTCGCTGGAAGATCTCTTCCTCAAAATCATGGGCGAGGATCGGGGACTTGATGGGCGTCTGGATTATGGCAGGTGTTACCTTTCGCGAGGCCGCACGCAGGAAGATCCTTTGGATCACGGTCCTCGCAGGCTCAGCGTTTCTTGCGCTTTTCGGTACAGGGATGCACTTTCAATTTAAAGACTTCACGCGCCAGTCTTTGCCGCCTTTCGTTCGCTATCAACTGGAAGCCACCATGCTGCAGGTGGGGTTCTACGCCGTCGATTTGCTGGCCGTAGTCATGACGATCCTAACTTCCGTGGATACGCTCTCGGGTGAGATGGTTCCGGCACGATCCAAGCCATCGCTACAAAGCCGATCTCTCGCTGGCAGGTCTTGATGGGGAAGTGGATGGGTTTCGCCGGCATGGTCGCTACATATGTGGCCGCCATGTTCGGTGGCGTCGCGGCGGTGGGGTACTTCATCGCGGGCGTGCTTCCGCACCATACCCTCAGGGGCGCACTTCTGGTTTTCTTGGAATGTTTGTTGGTTCTGAGGGTCACCTTCGCATGTGGCACGAGGTTTTCAACGCTCACGAACGGTGTCATCGTCCTGGGCCTTCATGGGCTGGCCTTCATTGGCGGCTGGATCGAACAGATCGGTGCCATGACTGACAGCCCGCGTCTTGTCACCGCCGGCGTTGCGTCCAGCCTGATCATGCCTACCGAGTCCATTTGGCGACGGGCTTCGTTCGAAATGCAGTCTTCTTTCACTCGGTCTCTCCAATTCAGTCCGTTTTCGAATGTTTCCGCGCCGAGCGCTGCAATGTTGGTTTACGCTGTCGTCTATTTGCTCGTAGCAATGATCGTTGCCATCTATCTTTCTCATCAGCGGGATCTGTAAAACGCTGTAACCGTCGTGACTGGGACGGACGAGGCAGAACTTGGGAGGCAAGCTCCCAGCGGCACCCGCACGGATTCCAATCTCGCCATTTCTAGCGCCTGCTGAGGCTCCGACTTGCTTTCCCAAGATAGGAGTCATACTACCGCGCTAGAGGGACTGAAACGGATAAGTCCTGGACGGGCTATGCGGAAGTTATCCGAGTAAACCCGACCGCACCATTGCTTGCGGCTTGCTGACCAGCCGGCAGCAGCGCAGCTCAATCAATACAAGTGCGCTTGTGGGGATATGGCGGTCTAGTTTGATATTATCCATGCCCAACCACAAGGTTCACGTCTAACGCCCCAGCCCTCACAAAAACCGAAGACTGGGGCCGCCCGAGAATTTCACACAGCTGCGACGGCTGCGACACCCGCCTCTCGCTTTATGAATTCGAGGAGGTCAGCATTGATCTGGTCCGCGTGCGTGGTGGGCATGCCGTGCGGGAAGCCGGGATATGACTTCAGTGTGCCGTGTTTCAAGAGCTTCACCGACTTCGCTCCACTACTCGCAAAGGGACAGATCTGATCGTCCTCGCCATGCATCACCAGAACTGGGACGTCGGACGTCGATGGTCTTGAGATCTTCGAAAAACTCGGTTTCAGATAAGACCTTTATGCAGTCGTACTGAGCCTTGATCCCTCCCATCATTCCCTGGCGCCACCAGTTGTCTCGAATGCCTTGCGAGATCTTTGCACCGGGACGGTTGAAACCGTAAAGGGGGATGGTTATGTCCTGGTAAAGTGAACTCACGCACGAG